>USHU01000020.1 GCA_900554605.1 uncultured Actinomyces sp. | reverse complement strand
TACCCAGCGGCAGGCCTGCGTTGCCTCGGAAATAAGCTCGCTGTGTAGGCGCGCTGCAGATGCAGAGTAATACACGTCCTCAACGAAGGATGAACGATGCCGAATCAGTTCACGAACTGCCTGCGGCCCCTCAACCAGGATTTTTCCGTGCTTGAAACGCGCCGAACGCCCGGCCAGAGCCGCGACTTTCTTCACGCGTTCAGCATGAGGATTATCGAGGATGGACGGGCGTTCAGAAAAGTTATTCACCAAAAGCTCAGGCCTTGGGGGCGTTCACATCTGCCGGCAGAGCCTTCTTGGCGACCTCAACGAGAGCGTTGAAGGTGGCGATGTCGTTGACAGCCAGTTCGGCCAGCATGCGACGATCGACCTCAACACCTGCCAGGTTCAGGCCCTGGATGAAACGGTTGTAGGTCATACCCTGTGCGCGGGAAGCAGCGTTGATGCGCTGGATCCACAGACGACGGAAATCGCCCTTCTTGGCCTTGCGGTCACGGTACGAGTACACGAATGAGTGCGTGACCTGTTCCTTGGCCTTGCGGTACATGCGCGAACGCTGGCCACGGTAGCCGGATGCCTGATCAAGTACGGTGCGACGCTTCTTCTTGGCGTTAACAGAACGCTTAACACGTGCCATTTTCTAAATCTCCTTGTCGAAGGTGCGGGTCACTTGCCCAGCATGGAACGGACGCGCTTGACATCGGCGGTGGCCAGAACCTGATCGGTGGCCAGACGACGGGTCTTGCGGGAGGACTTGTGCTCGAGGAGGTGGCGTGCGCCTGCCTGCTCGCGCATGATCTTGCCCTTTCCGGTCAAGCGGAAACGCTTCTTTGCACCGGAATGCGTCTTATTCTTCGGCATTATTTTGATCCTTCTTCTTCCGGACGGGGGCTAAGCCCCTGCCTTCACTACTTCTGTGCATCAGCCTCTTGCGAGGCCGCACGAGCTTGGTCCTTACTGGCGCGTTCGGCGCGCTTACCGCGGCGTTCTTCACGCTCGGCTTCGCGACGCTTACGCTGCTCGTTCACCGCATCGGACTTGCGCTTCGTAGGCGCAAGAACCATGGTCATGTTGCGGCCATCTTGACGAGGCATAGATTCGACGGTGGCGAGTTCTCCCACTTCTTCAGCCAGACGCTGCAAGAGTCGGACGCCCGCTTCGGGCCGTGACTGCTCACGACCGCGGAACATGATCATGACCTTGACCTTGTCGCCGGCAGAAAGGAAACGCTCAACGTGTCCCTTCTTCACCGAGAAGTCGTGGTCATCAATCTTCAGACGGAAGCGAATCTCCTTGAGCTGCGTGTTCGCCTGATTACGGCGAGCATCGCGAGCCTTCTGGGCCGCTTCGTACTTGTATTTTCCGTAGTCCATGAGTTTTGCAACCGGCGGCTTGGCGTCGGGTGCAACCTCGACCAGGTCGAGGCCCGCTTCTTCAGCAAGACGCAGTGCGTCTTCCACGCGGACAACACCAACCTGTTCTCCTCCGGGTCCCACGAGACGTACCTCGGGAACTCGAATCCGCTCATTGATGCGAGGCTCGCTAATGAGTGGCTCCTTCCACAGTCGTATCCGTGACACGAAAAATGCCTCCGTGCCACTGTGCGCACGAAGGCTTATCCCGGCAACAACATCCGTCCGGATGCTACCGTTTAACCCGATCCCCTGGCTCTACGTGGGCAACCCGGCAACCCGGGCGGGAATCAAGGTGGGAGAAACTCCGCTTGCACGATCGGGGCGAAATCCCCGATTGGTCGAAACAATCTTAGCAAAAGATTCCATTCAACGCGAAGGCCTCCGACGGCCACAGCGATGGAATCTCTCACATGCTCGCCCTGTAGTGCCCCTATCCGGCTGTTGTCCCCCAGCGCGGAACCCACTGAATATCATCAGCAACGGCTCTCAGACGCTTATTCGAATTCAAAACGTCAATCGTATGCAAGACCTTTTCGCGCAACTGCGCACGATCCGCTTCTTCCACTCCTTGCGGATCAATGACGAGGTTCACCCTGCATACGCCCATTCCCGCATACTCGACGCTCAGATCCGTAATCGATGAGCATTCATCCTGTGCCTGCCGGGCAAGGAGGTCCCGTAGTTCCTGATCTTTCCACGCTGGGAGCCAATGATCTCCCTGAGCAAGTGCGCTCGTTGCACTGCGAGGGATGAGAATATCGCGGCTGCGAGGATCCACGATAACCTTGCCTGCGCTCTCAACTAATGCAGCCAATGCGAGGCGACGAAAGCTAAGGGCCATGGGACGAGCATTCGGGTCATACGCGCCCAGTGACTGCGCGGAGGTAAAGGCAGCAATCGCTGGCCCTGCCACCGTTTCAACGCGAATAAAGCCGACGGGATCGTGTCCGGCCTCTCCCGCGTGAATCCCTGTCACCCGAGGATCTTCTTCAACGCGGATCGGGACAATTACACGCTCGTTTTCGAACGCATGAACCAGTGCCTCAAGCTGCGACGCACTACCGTCTTCACCACTTTGAAGAGCCCACGCGGTTGCTTCCAGGAGCTGACCCGAATCTTCACGATTGTGAGAAGCCATCGCTAAGCGCTGAGCCAAACGGTTCTTCTGCGCCTCTCCGATATCCACCATCAACGCTTCCTGAACCACATGAAACGGCCTCGTTTGCCGCCTTTGCCATCGGCTTGAATCGAATCGGGATAGTCTGCGGGAACCGTACGCCCAAGAAGTAAATCCTCGGTTGCCTGAGGCATTGCCCCAAGCAAAAGCCCCGCTGGAATATCGTCTTCACTATGGCCATTGACGTAGCGTTGAGCGGTAATTTGCCCCGAAACTCCCGGTTCGATTCCGTCGCCCTCGACGAGCCAGGACATGATCGCCACAGCTCCGTATTTTGAAAGTCGAGAGATTACAGAAGCAACCTTGTCGACCTCGGCGGGCATTGCTCGACGCCCGGTGAGCAGCACGTCCAGTTCGTCTTCTTGCGTCGTCTGGGTCTGCACGCGAAGCCAAACCCCCGTCCACGGTTTCAGGCGAACCACAGCCTCGTGAATTCCGGAAAGGGCAAGAAGGGAGTGCAGGGCCTCAGCGGAAGGAATCGGCGCGAGGATCAATGCGACGGAGAGCTTTCCCCCCTCAAGGTGAAGAGCCTCATCAACGGGAGTGTCAAGATCATCAGTGGCTGGGTTCTGGCTGGCCGCCGCATTTTCCGGCACACCGCCCGCATCCAAATCGGTTTCCATGCCTGCGACTAGATCGCGAAATTGCGCATCGAGATCCCGATTCTGGTCTTCAGACACAGGACCCTCCCACTTCGTGTTGATTACTTGGCCTATCGTATCGCGTGCGCGGCGCGTGTGATAATACGAAGCAAAGAGAAGACTTTGGAAACCTAGGAGTCTATATGTCATCGGTGCCCACAATCGAGGTTCGCGGGGCTATCCGCCTTGGACAGTTCCTGAAACTTTCTGGCCTTGTTGAAGATGGGGCCGAGGCACGCGAACTCATCCAAAGTGGCGATGTGTGCGTCAATGGCGAGGTAGAGACTAGGCGCGGACACGCCCTCGAGGATGGAGAACTCGTCGAGCTTCACACCGCCACGGGGACCTACGCGGCGCGCGTGAGCGTCGTCGATTAAGCGACGAGGCCTCCGGCCACCACGCAAAGATGCCGCGCTCCCCCGTTTGCGGCGTTTTCTACCGGGCTTCGTGCGATCAGTGCGAGGTTAGAACACCATCTGCACCGACAACCGCCTTCACGTGGCTGAAGAAGGGGCCCGATTGCGTCACTCGAAGTGAAGAGTCCAGCTCAACGATGGTGACACGTCCGGGTTCACGCAGATGCAGTCGGACGGGTGACGACCCGGGGAAAGTCTCTAGGACTTCCTTGAGTTCACGCAAAAGCTCAGGCGTGCAGCGCGAGGCTGCCAATTCCAGGTCAAGGGGAACATTACCGTCCTCGCGCAATTCCAGGATATTCATGGACTGCCCGTAGATCGATACCTGTTCGTCACGCGTATTGACCCGTCCCTCAATCTGAACAACCAAGTCGGGAGCAAGGAAAGTCTGGACAGTCTCATAGGCGCGGGGGAAGAAGAGTACTTCCACTGAACCGCTCAGGTCTTCAATCGTTGCAATTGCCCAAGGATTGCCCTGCTTCGTGACCTTTGTTTGGACCGCGGAAACCAATCCCGCGATCTTCACCGTTCGGTCGACCATGGATTCTTCCCCACCGACGATCTGCGCAATTTCGACGTCTTGGTGTCTCTCCAGCGCGCCTTCGAGGCCGCGCAGGGGGTGGTCCAAGACATACAGACCCAGCATCTCACGTTCTTCGGCGAGCTTTTGGCGGCGGTCGAATTCAGGCAGATTCGGGATTTCGATGGCCAGTGAAGAACCCGGCTCATCTCCCATCCCCATGCCGCCGAAAAGATCAAACTGCCCGATTGCTTCGTTGCGCTTAAGGTCGATCACTGCATCCACGGCCTCGTCGCAGCGGGCGAGAAGCGAACGGCGGGTGTAGCCAAGCGAGTCGAAAGCTCCCGCACGAATCAAGGACTGAATGGTGCGCTTATTGCACACAACCTGGGGAACCTTGTCGAGGAAGTCTTGGAAGTTGGTGAACTTTCCCTTTTCCTTCCGGGTCTCCACGATGGCATCAACGACGTTGGCTCCAACGTTTTGGATAGCGTTCAAACCGAAACGAATATCCTGCCCATCAGGAGCAAAGGTTCCCATCGAATGATTGACATCCGGAGGAAGCACCGTGATGCCCATGTGACGGCATTCCGCCAAATAGAGAGCACGACGGTCCTTGTTGTCCTTCGTTGAGGTCAGCAGGGCTGCCATGTATTCGGTCGGGTAATTCGCTTTCAGGTAAGCAGTCCAGTAGGACACCAAACCGTATGCCGCAGAGTGTGCCTTGTTAAAAGCGTAGGCAGAGAAGGGAACAACGACGTCCCACAGAGCTTGAATCGATTCCTCGGAGTACCCGTTATCGATCATTCCCTGGCGGAAGCCCTTGAACTGCTGGTCCAAGACCTCCTTCTTCTTCTTACCCATGGCCTTACGCAGAATATCTGCCTGTCCCAGAGAGTAGCCTGCCAGCTTCTGGGCGATCTGCATGACCTGTTCCTGGTAGACGATCAGACCGAAAGTCGTGCCAAGAATGTCTTCGAGTGGCTCCGCGAGCTCGGGGTGAATAGGGGTGATCTCTTGACGCCCGTTCTTACGCAGCGCGTAGTTCGTGTGGGAATTTGCGCCCATGGGCCCCGGGCGATACAGCGCACCGACAGCCGAGATGTCTTCGAAGTTATCGGGTTTCATGAGCTTGAGAAGATCGCGCATGCCACCGCCATCAAGCTGGAAAACACCCAGAGTGTCTCCGCGTCCCAATAGCTCGTAGGTTGCCGGGTCATCCAGCGCCACATGGTCTAGATCTGGATCTTCTTTCCCGTTGAGCTTGATGTTCTCCAAAGCATCTGAGATGACGGTGAGGTTTCTCAGGCCCAAGAAGTCCATCTTGAGCAGGCCGAGCCCTTCACAGGTCGGATAGTCAAACTGCGTAATGATTGCGCCGTCTTGCGGGCGCTTCATGATCGGGATGATGTCCGTGAGCGTATGCGAAGACATAATGACAGCGCAGGCGTGCACACCCCACTGACGCGTCAGTCCTTCAAGGCCCAGGGCATATTGGACGACCTCGTGAATGTCCGGGTTCTCTTCGTAATACTTACGGAACTCCGCCGCCTCGGCGTAGCGCTTGTCATTCTCGTCGAAGATGCCCGCAACAGAAATGTCCTTGCCCATGACCGATGGCGGCAGGGCCTTCGTCAGCTGCTCCCCCACTTTGAAGTCGCGCCCCAAAATACGCGCGGAGTCCTTCAAAGCCTGCTTCGTCTTGATTCGACCGTAGGTAACGACCTGAGAAATACGGTCTTCGCCGTACTTTTGCTTGACGTACTCGATGACTTCATCGCGACGACGTTCGTCAAAGTCAACGTCGAAGTCGGGCATCGAAATACGTTCGGGGTTCAAGAAGCGTTCGAAGATGAGCCCGTGGTTGAGGGGGTTAAGCTCCGTAATCTTCATCGCGTAGGCGACCATGGATCCTGCACCGGAACCACGGCCCGGCCCCACGCGGATTCCTTGGCTCTTCGCCCAGTTGATGTAGTCCGCAACCGTCAGGAAGTAACCGGGGAAACCCATCTTGATGATGACGTCTTCCTCGTATTCTGCTTGCTTACGCACAGCGTCTGGAATTCCCTTCGGGAATCGCTCCTGAAGTCCCTTTTCAACTTCCTTGATGAACCATGAGGTCTTGTCTTCTCCTTCGGGCACCGGGAAGTCAGGCATATACGAGGCGCCTTCCGCGGTGGTACGGAAGTGAACCTCGCATCTTTCGGCAATCTCAAGCGTCGAGTCACACGCCTGGGGAAGTTCTTTCCATATCGAGCGCATTTCTTCGGAGGGACGAATGTAGTAGCCATCGCCGTCGAATTTAAAGCGATCAGGGTCAGAAATCCGCGACCCCGAGTTAATACACAAGAGCGCGTCTTGGATCCCGCGGTCTTCTTTCTTCACATAGTGCGCATCGTTGGTCGCTACCAGCGGAGCATCCATGAGCTTGGCTAGTTCGAGGAGCTGCTTTTGGGTACGGCGTTCAAACTCAATCCCGTGATCCATCACTTCGACGTAGAAGTTCTCGGGCCCGAAAATATCGCGTAATTCCGCAGCCTCCGCCACGGCCTCGTCCCATTGCCCCAAACGCATGCGGGTCTGCACAGCTCCGGAGGGGCAGCCGGTGAAGACAATCAATCCTTTGTGGAAGCGCTCGAGAAGTTCTTTATCTGCGCGCGGCCACTTACCGAATTGTCCGTCTACCGAGGCGTAGGATCCCAAGCGGAAAAGATTGTGCATTCCCTCGGTTGAGTAGGCGATCAACGTGAGGTGATTGTAGGACCCCGAGGCCGATACGTCGTCCGAGCGCTGCCAGGGTTCACCCCAAGTGACTTTTTGGCGATCAAAACGAGAAGTCCCAGGGGTCACATAGGCTTCGAGTCCGATGATGGGCTTAATGCCGGCTTTCGTTGCTGCGTCGTAGAACTCATAGGCGCCAAAGAGGTATCCGTGGTCGGTCAGACCAATTGCGGGCTGTCCCAAACGTACAGCTTCTGCCACCATCGGTTTGATTCGCGCAGCTCCATCGAGCATCGAGTATTCCGAGTGATTGTGCAGGTGCACGAACGAGTCCACAGGTGCCATGTTTCCAGTCTAGTGTTTCTCTTCAGGCCGTACTGATTGAATCGAGAGTTCAAGCCTTAGGCTTCACGCAAAGTATCAAGAGCTCTTTGAAGGTCATCCGGGTAAGGCGCGCGGACCATTACGGGAAGTTGAGTGCGCGGATGGGTGAAGCCGAGTTCAACGGCATGAAGCCATTGGCGTTCCAAGCCAAGTTCTTCCGCCTTCGTCGGATCCGCCCCGTAAAAAACATCTCCGACGCAAGGATGCCCAACAGCCGCCATGTGAACACGAATCTGATGGGTACGTCCGGTTTCCAAGTGGACTTCCAACAGGGCCGCCCCCGCCATCAACTCGAGGGTGTCATAGTGCGTGACTGCGTGTTTTCCCCCGTCGATCACGGCCATCCGCCACTCACGTGAAGGATGGCGGCCAATGGGAGCATCGATCGTTCCCGAGGCCGGATCGGGATGCCCGGCAACGACCGCGTGATAAATCTTTCGGACTGTGCGCTCCTTGAATGCGCGCTTCATGACCGAGTAGGCGAGTTCCGATTTAGCAACCATCATCGCACCTGAGGTTCCCACATCGAGTCGGTGAACGATTCCCTGACGTTCAACAGGACCGTGTGTCGTGATGCGATATCCCGCTGCTGCAAGATTGCCAACAACTGTCGGGCCCGTCCAGCCGGGACCAGAGTGAGCAGCAACCCCGACGGGTTTATTCACAACGACGATGTCATCGTCGTCATAGAGAATATCCATACCAACAACGGGAGTGACAGGAACTTCCGGATCTGGGATGGTGATTTCGAGGAGGTCACTACCGCCAAGTTTGAGTGACTTTGAAGCTGGATTCCCATTGACTCGAATGTGGCCTTCAAGGATGAGATCACTGCAGCGCGAGCGCGAGAGCCCAAGAATTCGCGAAAGAGCTGCGTCAATACGCTCTCCGACGAGAGCGTCAGGAACAGGCATGAGGCGGGTTTCAGGCATGATCAGTGAGCGGTACGTTTGGGGCCGACAAAGCTACCGATAAAGAGAAGGATGACAGCGCAGACAATCCAAATATCGGCAACGTTCCCGATGAACCAGTTCCCGTAACCAATGAAATCAACAACGTGTCCGTTACCCCAGCCTGGGTTTTGGATAAATCGATCGATGAGGTTACCCGCTGCCCCGCCCAGGAGAAGAGCACAGCCAAAGGCAAGGAAGCGCGAGCGAACGCGGGGAAGATACATGATGATTGCAGTAACGACGACGCAGGCAATGCATGTGAAGATGATCGTTGTATGAGATCCCAGTGAAAACGCAGCCCCCGGATTGGCGGTCAGTTCAAGGCGGAGAAAAGATCCAAAAAGCGGACGAACAGTGCCGTCTCCTAGATTCTTCAGTGCCCAAAACTTCGAGGCTTGATCGAGTGCGATTGCAAGGATTGCAATGACGTAGGCCCAAATGAGCATCGCGCGGTTATTTTTCTTCACATAAAGATTATGACGGTGACGCCGCTCAGGCGCCACCGTCATAGAGAAGATAACGGATGTCTAAAAGACAATCAGTTCTGCGTACCGGCGTTTACTTCCTTGAGCAGGCCCTCGAGGTGGTCACGCAGGTTCGCACGGTATTCGGCTTCGAAGGAACGAAGCTCGTTGATCTTTCCTTCGAGCAGCGAACGCTCCTGATCCAGCTGAGAAAGGATGTTCTGGTGCTGGTTCTGGGCATCGGCGATGATCTCATCGCGCTTTGCGTTGGCGTCAGCAATGATTCGGTCGGACTCTTCGCGACCATCGCGCACGTATTCGTCGTGGACGCGCTGAGCCAAAGCGAGCATCGAGGTCGCAGATTCTGCACTCTCCGGGGTCGCGGGGGCGACAGGAGCGGCAACGACAGTCTCGGTGACAGAAGCTGCGGGGGCAGGTGCCTCTTCGACGACGGGTTCGGGTTCTTCGGGTGCCGTGAAGGTGGTGGCTTGGCCGTTCGACAGCTCGGCTACGCGACGTTCAGCTGCTTCAAGCTCTTCGCGCAGGTTCTGATTCTCAGCCTGGAGGGTGTAGATCGTGGAGACAACTTCATCAAGGAAATCGTCGACCTCGACCTGGTCGTATCCTTCACGGAACTTAACGATGTTGAAGGTTTTGTTCAAAACATCTTCGGTTGTGAGCAGAGCCATTTGTTTACCTCTCGGTACTTGTTACGTGGCGCAAGTGCACTTACACCACCGGATCACCGATGAGGATGACCCGAACTACACACTGGAATAATAGCGGAACTAGCGTCACAATAACACCAATTTCCCCATATTTCACTTATTAGTCGGGTGACACGCAAGCGCGACGGGATCGAGAGCGCGCGTCAGCTGCACAGATCAAACACCGAAGCCCCGAATAAAAACACCAAGGTTTTCACACAGGATCGTCACTAAGAAGACGATCATGAAGGCTGTGTCGATAGAGAGGTTTCCTCCCAAACGAACAGGCGGAATGATCTTGCGCAGAAACTTTATCGGAGGGTCTGTGAGAAAGTAGCTCACATTCGCGATCAGCAGAATGATTCCCCGTGGCCGCCATAACGGCGAAAGGAGGCGAATCCAGTCAAAAATCATGCGCGTGATCAGCACGAGCATGTAAAGACCGGCAAGAAGAGCAATCGCTCCTCCCAACCACAGGAACAGCATTGTCAGCGTCCGAAGAGCGCGGTAGCCGAACGATTGGAGCCGGTGACGTCGCCAGTAACTTCAACGCTGTGGGGCGACAGGAGGAAGACGCGATCGGTCACGCGCTCAAAAACACCCTGGAGTCCGTAAGTCAGACCGACAGCGAAATCAATGAAGCGCTGCGCATCCTTATCAGAAACCTCCGAGAGGTTCATAATCACCGGAATACCGTCACGGTAGGGCTCAGCGATTGCGGGAGCATCATTGTAGTTCAGCGGGCGAACCGTCACGATGCGAGAAAGATCGGCCTGCTGAGAGCTACGACGCTCCTCGCGGTGGATCGGAGTGACATTCGATGCGGGAGTGGGCGTAATGTGAGCCACCTCTGTCTCCTCAAACTCTTCGGGAAGGAAGTCCAAAGTGCTCTCATCGACCTCTTCCGGGGTGTACCAACCCATGAATTGGCGTGCTTTCGCTCCGAAGCCTGACATCATGCTCTCCTTGAAATAATGGGACCTGTGCACAAGGTAATGCCCCAGAGCATCGCTTCAGCTTAAGAGTGTCGGCATGTCGCAATTACCGACGCAAAACGCCCGCATTCGGGGGAACGACGGTAGGAATGGTAGGCCGGGTTCTCGAGCGTACACTCGCCCACCCAAGACGCGTTACCTCCACGTTCGCGGGCCCACTGCAAGGCAGCACCCGGCAAATCTAAGGCCTCGGTACCCCATGACGTTTGCGAGGCAATGGCGGAGCAGCTAGCCGCGCTTTCTTCTCTCATCTGCGGCGAAACTTCATAGCACTTACCGCAGATACACGGTCCAATGAGCATAGAGATTTCTTCATTTTGCACGCCGCAGCAACGAAAAGCATCAAGGG
>USHU01000019.1 GCA_900554605.1 uncultured Actinomyces sp. | reverse complement strand
AGGCCGAGATGCCTTCATTGAGCACCGCGCGCCAGATTGGTCGCCCTATCCTTACTATTTCTAATAAGACTAATTTTTCAGTACCTCTTCAGGGTCTGCGAATCTCAGACAGCGGTTGCGATCCATGACATTTTTAGCTGAATTTCAGGGAACGCTACAGCTCTGATACACTTGTGTATCCCAAAACCTTGACAAACCCTATAAACTAGTACTGCCGTTAACATAAAGTGCGTGTTAGTGGTGCACACTCCCATCGTGCATTCCACTTAGAACGAAAGGGCCTATGTGAGATTTCACTTAGGAACGCGATCCTCCCGCAGGGCGCCGTCGTATCGACAGGCTCCCCGGACTTCGCGCACCCTCATTCTCCTCACATCGGCAGCAATCGGTTCATCTTTCACGATCATGTCCCTGCCGTGGGCGCCGGCCCTTGCAGATGTTGATCTCTTCCCCTCAACAACCGTCTCAGTAGCTCCTGGAAATGGGCATATGAACGCAGACAAGACCGATGAGGTCTACGCTGCCGCCCCTTCAGCTGATCCAACAGAGCCGGTTAAGACTTCGCGCACTGTTTCTATCGGAGCTTCTTCCGACACCATTGTCTTGGACGGAGACTCTGAACTCGGGAAGAGATTCGCACGCACTCCCTACGAAAAGGCGGAGATCGTTGTCGAGGGCGCCGAGTTTGCCCCCGAAGAAAAGCTTCCGAACCAGACTCCCGCGGTGACTTTGGACGAGCTCGACCCAGAGCCGACCCCGCAGGGCAATCCTTCTATTGGGGATTTCACCGGACACGAAGGCCAGACTTGGGCCGAGTCCCATGCAATTCCTTCAGCTAATGCGACCTCCATCAAAGAAATCGAAGAGCTGAATTCGATCCCAACGATTGACTCCAGCCTTTCGACTCCCGAAATTCTCGTCGCTTCGGGTGAGATTCGGACAATGACATTTGAACTCAGCAATGTCGGCAACGACGTGCGCGAGCTCGAAATCGAAGGCGTTTTCTCCAGTAAAGCACCGGGCACCCAGACCTTGACGTGGACCCTTGAATGCGCGACGGATGGCGGAGCAAGCTGCCCGAACTTCACGGATGAGCGTTCCGCTGCTTTCACCTCCGATAAGGAAGTTCCTCTCTTCCACTCGGTGGTCAATATGCCTCGCGATTCTAAGATTTCGATCGTCGCGCGCATTCGCCAGAGCGCGCCCAGCTGCTCACCAAGTTCGCCTAGCGAAACAACGACTAAGTTCCACTGGAAGCGCCTGAGAAGTGACGAATCGCGTTGGACCGAGCTAGAACTCAGTGGCCAGCTGAGCTGCCCCGCGCCCGTCCCTTCAACGACGCCGACTCCGTCTCCCTCCGCGTCTGTAAGCACGTCAGCGCCTACACCGACTGCAACTGCTACGCCAACGAAGAAGGCAACCCCCACCGCCTCCCCGAATACGCGCGTTCCAGCAACAGTTTCCCCGACTCATCAGAATCCGGGGCGTGTGATCGTCCAGCCCAGGCCTCGCCCGAATGCGGACCACCGCACTCCGGCTCCCGCCCGCGTCGTTCGAGTGTATTCACCGCAGTCACCGAACCGTCCTAGCGCTCAGAATTCTTCGCGAAACAACGGGACGGCTGCGAACCGCTCGCAAGCTCCCCAGCAGAACAGCAACCGTGCAGCTCAGCGCAGTACGAATGCTCCGATCGCACCGATCAGTCCCGCAACTGTTGCCCCTTCGGCTTCTGCCGCGTCTACTTCCGCTGACGCAGGCGCAGTAAATCCCCCGTCCAGCTACGCATTCAACGCCGATGGACACCGCGGCGGCCTCATGAGCGATGTTGAGGCTAACAGTGCTGTCGCGGTTGCCGCGCTTCTTGTCACTGCTGCGGCCGGAGCCCTGGCAACTTTCCACAAGGGAAAGTAACCCAGAAACTTTTCCTCATCCGATCCAGGGGATAAAAACTGCCGTCCACACCTCATCAGAGGCATGGACGGCGTTGTTTTGTCAGGTTCGCAGGCTCAACGACGGTGGAACTTCGATCGCATCACGCGCGCGAGAGCGATCTCAGCGAATGCATCCACAAGCATGGCCCCGCCAAAGACTCCCGCAAAAATCCTCCAACCAGAGCGAGGCTTGGGGGTTTTCAGTGTCGAGACAAGCATGGACGCACCAACAGCTGCCTCCAAGCTGGCGAGCGTTGAGATAATCCACGGACGCTCAGAAACAACCGCCATATAGGCCTTTTGAATCGCTGTCTGTGCATCCTCAGTGCTGGTCATCATGATGTCAACACTTCGTCCGATCGCATTCGAAATTCCGCGAGCGGCATGTAGAACCGCGCCCTCAACATCGCTTGCTTCGATGGTCCCCGAGAGGAACTCGGCGATACCGCGAGGGAGAGCGAGAGCCTGGACGACCCCGGTGATTGCCTCCGCACCGCGAAGTTCTTGGGCTGCCAAGAGTGCGTCAACATCGGCTCCGGGAACGTGGGCTGCGATCTCGCGCAATGCGGGGCGATCCCCTACCAAGTCAACAACGGCAGGATCAACGGCCTCGACAGAGGAAGAACCAACAACGATGCGAACCGTCATTCCCCAGTTGTAGGTGAGCACGTGCTCGAGGTGATCGTCGGTGACGAGGTAGAGATGCAAATCACCGTCGGTCATGGTCAGGGAGACCAAGGGGAGGTCGCCGAAGTTCCATCCGGACTTCTCTTCTGGAATCTCTGCGAGGAGAGCACGATAGCCATCCTCGAGCTCAATATCGGCAACATCAACACCTTCAAGGGCTGCAAGCAAAGGCACTGACGAAGCGGGGGTGCGGCCGATCTCGACAATGCGGACCGGAGTTTCAGTGTCCTCGACCTCGTCAGGGAGGAAATCGGCGAGCGGGCTCTCATCCTGAGTAAGCGCATCAGCGTGTTCAGATCCCAAACGAACTTCAGCGTTGAAGCGCTGGGCAAGATCCTGGGCGAGCTCAGTGACCGTCAGACCCGGCACGACCTCGCTTGATCCCTCAGTAACAGTCGCAACGCGCCCGTCTGCCACGGCGACGTTGAGTCCTAGGAGTTGGGGGGTGGCTTCAAACCATTCAAGCTGGACCAGAACATCCTTCTCGCGAAGTGCCTGGGCAACCTCGGCGGGATCAAGCTGGGAAGCGATCATCATGCCCTCAACACGGGTCCATGGTGCATCAGTCATCTTTGTCTTCCTTCCGTCAGACCCTCGGTGGTCCTTCGACTTAGTCCAAGTCTAGCGTCTCTATTCTTCGAAGTTGACTGTAGCTCTTCGAATTGGGATGGACACACTTTTTCACGAAATTTGAGTCGTCGCATTCAAGACAAAAAGCGAGGTGGGGGCACCCTTGAGGTACCCCCACCATAAATGCTTACTCAGAAGCGATCAGCGCATCTTGGTACCAACCGAGCCGAGGCGCTCAGCAGCTTCGACGACGCGTGCAGCCATGCCGGCTTCCGCTTCCTTGCCCCATGCGCGGGGGTCGTACTTCTTCTTGTTGCCGACCTCACCGTCAATCTTGAGGACACCTTCGTAGTTGGTCATCATCCAGTCGACGACCGGGCGAGTGAAGGCGTACTGGGTGTCGGTGTCAACGTTCATCTTGATGACGCCGTTGGCAACTGCCAGTGCGATTTCTTCGTCGGTCGAGCCGGAGCCACCGTGCATGACCAGGTCGAAGGGACGGTGATCCAGACCGTAGTGAGCGGCGACCTCTTCCTGGATGGTGCCCAGGAGCTCGGGACGCAGCTTGACGTGGCCGGGCTTGTACGCACCGTGCACGTTGCCGAAGGTCAGAGCGGTGATGTAACGGCCCTTTTCGCCAAGGCCCAGGGCCTCAACGGTCTTGATGGCATCTGCGGTCGAGGTGTAGAGCTTCTCGTTGATTTCGCCAACGACACCGTCTTCTTCGCCACCCACGGCGCCAACCTCGATCTCGAGGACGGTGTGGGAGTCAACTGCGAGCTGGAGCAGGCGCTTGGCGATTTCCAGGTTCTCATCGAGGGCGATAGCGGAACCATCCCACATGTGGGACTGGAACCAGGGCAGACGACCTGCCTTAACTTCCTCGGCCTCCATGTGCATGAGCTGCTCGGTCCAGGAATCCAGGTTCTGCTTTGCGCAGTGGTCGGTGTGCAGAGCGATGGTGACGTCGTAGTTCTTTGCGACCTCACGCGCGTAGGCAGCCATTGCCAGCGAGCCGGCGATACGGTCCTTGACGGTGGAACCTGACCAGTATTCAGCGCCACCCACGGAAACCTGGATGATGCCATCGGATTCGGCATCAGCGAAACCGCGAAGTGCAGCGCTCAGAGTCTGAGAAGAGGTCACGTTAATTGCCGGGTACGCGAACTTTCCGTCACGCGCACGGTTGAGCATTTCGTTGTAAACCTCAGGGGTTGCGATGGGCACAGGAGCCTCCTAATTGATGACAACATCTGTCAGGAATTATTCTCCCACATTTGCGCGCGAAGATCACCGGACTATTGGCCCCATCTCGTGATCTTTTCGTGACATATTCCCCAGTCGTAAAGGACTCACGCGGATTTGCGGCTCAGTAGTGCGACATGACCGGAGTCCCGATCTCCGACCACTGATAGACCCAGCGCGCCTCATCGACGGGCATATTAATGCAGCCGTGCGAGCCTCCCGGGCCACTCCACCCAAAGGAGTGCTGCCAGGGAGCACCGTGGAAGGCGTAAGAACCCGTCCAATAGGTGACCCACGGAACACCCTTTGCACAGTAGGGCCAATCCGGAGTGCAGCCCATGTCTTGTGCCTGGTACTTGAGATAAACGTTGTACAGGCCAGTCACGGTCTCGTGGCCGGGAGAGCCCGGAACGATTGCGACCGGACCATGGACCACTGTCGCACCTTCATAGGCGGTCACGGAGTTGTTTCCGAGGTTAATCTCAAGCCACTTTTCGCCTGGAGCCGCCTGATATACCAGCTTTTCAGCGCCATCTGCGATCAGCTTGCGCTCATAAGTCGCGGGAGTCGTGTCGTAGCTGAACTCACCTTTAAATTCGCGATTGGCTTTGAGCGATTCAATAACAGAAGCCGAGAGAGCATCAAGGTCCTTCACCTTGCGGCCATCAACTGCCTTCTTCGGGGTTTGAACAATATCGCCAGCGGAATTCACATTGTGACGACCATTCACCGGCTCACGATTGGTGCTTTCACCCTGAGTACGAACCCACTCCCGTACGCGTTCCTCGTCAATCGTCGGCTGATTCAAGGTGCCGTTTTCGGCGGCCGAGATCTTGACCCAGCCAACGCGAGCCTTCGCGTCGGCCTCGATCACGTCCTCACCGTCGGAGATCTCAACAGGGATCTGCGCCAGCTTATTTGCGCTCTCGGCAATCCCCTGTGCCGTGTGGTCGTCAACGACGGGAGACAGATTCGAGGCCGTAAGTTCGAGGTCTCCTCCACGCAACGTACGGGCAGCCTCGCCAAGGGCTGAACGAAGTTCTTCGTAGGCAACTCCTCGGCCGGCCTGTGAAGAAGTGGCCACGAAGGATTCCTGGTCTTCTGCAGGATGCACGCTGGCATCAACGACCGGGGTTCCCAGGGAAGAGGCAACCTTATTCGACAGGTCCCTCAGCTTGACGTCGTCGACTGTGACTGCAGCGGGGACATCATGATGAACTGCGAGCGCCTTGAAACGTTCCAAGATGCTCTTATTCGGAGCAAGCGCTTGCTCGGCGCTCCCCTGAGAATCAACGGTCATACCCATGTCAGCAAGCGCGAGTTCAGTTGAATGCCCTTCAACCTTGAGGTTGACCTTCATCCCGGCGGCGCGCTCATCGACCATGGAGACAATTTCATCGCGAGTCATTCCCGAAACGGACTGTCCGGCCACGGTTACATTGGGCAGAGCACGCGCCGAGTAGTGCACTGCGTAAGCGACAGCCACTGCAATCAGCGCAACAAAGAAAAACCCAAGCGAGACGCCAAGGATCAGAGGCTTGCGCGATCGGGAAGAAGTATGTTCAGTCATCGTCCCTATCCTACCGATTTCACATTGTTTTTGCGATAAACTTACAGCTTCATGCCCGCAAACTCTTCGCGCGCGTAGCTGATTGTTTCCTGGTACCCTATTTCCGCTGGTCAGGCGTACCGTTAAAGAAGGCGGTACCGGGGAGGTAAAAAGTGAGTGACCTTCGTCTTCTTGTTGTTCCGGGGGGCACCTCCCCGGCTTCTGTAGCTATGGCGCACGCTTCCTTGCACAAGCTCGTTGAGCTGTATGAAGAGCACCAGGCCGATCCCAGCCATCCAGCGCCGCGCACCGTTGTCGTGATCCGCGATCCCGCCCAAGTGCCACCCTCAAGCCTGCGCTCAGCCGTGACTACGCCTCGTGAAGCCTTCCCTCCCGAGCTCTATCCCGAACTCGCCGACCGCATCGACGATCCCAACCTCTTTGACGGGATCGATCTTGTCCTCGCCTCTTCAGGATCCTCTGGCGAACCCCAATTGGTTGGACTTTCCATCGAGGCGCTCTTGGCCTCAGTCAAGGCCTCGCATTCCGCACTGGGAGGTCCCGGACGCTGGATCCTCGCTCTCGCCTCGCACCACATCGCGGGTGCTCAGGTCCTCATGCGTGCGGCAGCCACAGAGATTTCTCCTCAAATTGTCGATTGCACCCACGGGTTCAACCCGCATGATCTTCTTCCGGCCATTGCAGGCGCTACTTCCGACCCTGAGCTACCGGGCTATCTGTCCTTGGTCCCCACCCAGTTGGCAACCTGCCTTGACGCCGGAGCCGAGGTCCTTGAGGCCATGGCGAAACTTCACACCATTCTCATCGGCGGTTCTCGCCTAGATCCGACTTTGCGCGCCCGCGCGGAAGAAGCAGGCCTCCACATCGTTGAATCATTTGGAATGACGGAAACCTGCGGCGGCTGCGTCTACGATGGCATCCCCCTCCCCGGAGTGCTGGTCCGCACTCTCGAATGGGACGGAGCAACCCGCATCGCCATCGCGGGCCCCGTGCTGCTCACTCGTTACCTAGCTCAGGACACTCCCTTCCACGACGAGCTCGGCACGCGCTGGTTCATCAGTGGAGACACCGGAATGATTGACGCGGGTGGACGACTCAAAGTCATGGGACGCGCCGACGATGTGATTATTTCCGGAGGCCTCAACATCCCGCCCATTCGTGTCGACGACGCCCTCAAGAACGTGTCCGGAGTAAAGGACGCGTGGTCGGTGGGACTCGATGATGAGAAGTGGGGCCAAGTCCTCTCCTGTCTGATCGTCCCCGAGGCGCAGACCTCCTTCCCGCCCTCCCCAGACTTCGTTGAACATTGGGGTCACACGATCCGCGAGGAGGTCGCGAACCAGATTGGTCGCCCGCAAGCACCTCGCCGCATTATTTTTGTTCCCGAGATCCCACAGCTCTCGTCCGGCAAGGTCAATCGCCTTGCTGCGCGAGCACTTGCCGAGTCTCTGACCGGCAGCGATTCAGAGTGGCGCCGATGAGCCAGACAACGCCGGGCGGGGCAACTCTTGCGGATTGGATTGAAGGGGCTAGGCTGCGTACTCTTCCCGCAGCCGCTGCCCCCGTCATTGTGGGGGTGGCCGCAGCCTATGCTTTGGGCAGTTTCCACCCGCTCCGCTCCGTCCTCGCACTCAGCGTTGCTCTGCTCCTCCAAATTGGTGTCAATTACTCTAACGACTACTCCGACGGGATCCGCGGGACGGATGATCAGCGCAGCGGTCCTCAGCGCCTCACCGGGTCGGGGCTTGCTCGGCCTCGAAGTGTTCTGAGCGCAGCACTGGGATGCTTTGCGGCGGCCGGAGTACTCGGATTGATCTTGGTCGCGCTGAGCGCGGCATGGATCCTCATCGCAGCCGGTATCGCAGCCGTTGCCGCAGCTTGGTTCTACACCGGAGGCAAACACCCCTACGGTTACATGGGCATCGGGCTATCCGAACTCTTCGTCTTTGTCTTTTTCGGCCTGATGGCAACGGTCGGGACAACCTGGACGCACACCCCTCAGGCTCCCTGGTGGCTGTGGCTCATGGCCTCGTGCCTGGGACTGCTCTCGGTTGCCATGCTCATGGTCAACAATATCCGCGATATCCCAACAGATAGCGCGAGCGGAAAGAAGACTCTTGCGGTGCGTTTGGGACAGCGGGCCTCACGCTGGATTTATGCACTGTGTCTTCTCTTCCCCATCACAGTTTTTGCCGCTCTTCCCCAGGCCGTTGGCACTCCTGTGATCGTGTGCATTCTGGCCTCGATCACGTGGCTCTTGGCGATTACTCAGCCCGCGTATCTGGTCCTCAGCGACCTGCGTGGGAAGGGACTCATCATGGTCCTTAAACACACGGGTTTCTTGACCTTGGGCTGGGCCATCTTCGTGAGCGCCCTTTTGGTCTCAAGTACATTTGCTTGATCACCTGCTTTACACTCGACGTATGGTTCGCGTTCTTTTTGTTATCGCCTGGTTTGCTGCATCCGTTTATGCAATTTCGGACTGGGCGACAACTCCTGCGGACCGCATGCCCTTGAATCTGCCGCGAATGACCTGGCTCATCATCTTGGTCGTGACGGTTCCTTTCCTCTCCTTGGGTGCGCTTGCGTGGATCGTCCTCAAGGCTGTCGCGAACGCGGAACAACGTCAGGAACAGGCTTCTCCGAAAGCTCCAGCAGCGCCCGATGATGATCCCGAGTTCCTCTTCCGCCTCGAACGCGATCTCCAGATGAAACGCAAGCGCGAAGAAGAGAAGAAGAATACAGAAAACCCCTCCACCGCAGCCGATGGAGAGGATTCTGATCCACGTCAGGACGAAGACCCGACGCCTAGCGCTTGAGCTGAGCCTCAGATACTCCCGGAACCATGTCCGAGGCCTGGGAAAGCAGGTGCGCAGCGGGCTCCGTGTAGGTCATCCCGACCAGCACGTCGTCGTCGAAAATGAGTGATGTCAGCGAGGCAAGAGAGCACTGACGAGACAGCGGCGAGTGTCCTAGAGGCTGGTGGCGGATTAAACGCTGAAGCGAAACAATCGGCATCTGGTGGGACACCAGCAGGGCCTCGTGGCCGCGAGATTCACGCAGTGCACGGGCGACCGCGCGGGTCATGCGCTGTGCAGCGTGGGCGTAGGATTCTCCCCACGATGGGCGCAGAGGATTGACGTAATAGCGCCAGTATTGCGGTCGCGCCAAAATCCATCGGTTTGCGTTCACCGCGACGCCCTCAAAAACGGATTCCGCTTCGATCAGGCGGTGATCGTGTTCGATTTCGAGATCGTAGGCCGAGGCCGTGGGCGCGGCTGAGAGTTGTGCGCGCAGCAGGGGCGAGGCGACGACGTGGGTGATATCCGCATTGGTATCCACCAAGTAGTCGGCGACGGCTTCAGCCATCTGGTGCCCAAGGTCGGTGAGGCCGTAGCCGGGAAGGCGGCCGTACAAAATACCGTCCGGGTTGTCGACTTCTCCGTGGCGCATCACATGGATGACGGTCTTCATTTCACAAGCCTTTCGTGGCTCCCATCATCGACGCGCGAGCAAAACGCGAGAAGAGGAGGGAATGGAGGAGATATGCCGAAGGGCCCCACCTGTGGAGGGACCCTTCAAGAAGATCACTTCTTGTTGCGACGCTGGTGACGCGTCTTGCGCTGCTTCTTCTTCGCCATGCGCTTGCGGCGCTTCTTAATGACGGAGCCCATGGGGTTCCTCCCTCGAGTGTGTAGGTGCGGCAGAGGTGACTACCGCCTGACGTCAGGTGCCAAAAGGCACAGCAGGTTTATATTACCCGTTAATCCCCGCAACGCGTTCATCGATGTGATCAGTCAGACCGGCACGGATCAGCTGTCCCACAGCTGATTCGGGAACGCGGAAGCTCTTGCCTACGCGAATTGCCGGCATTTCTCCACTGTGAATCAAACGATAAACAGTCATCTTCGAGACGCGCATAATGTCCGCCACCTCAGATACCGTCATAAAACGCGGGGCAGAGTGCTGATCCATTGATGACTCCCAGACGTGCAAAGATTATTTCCGTCCTATGATACGTGATCCACTGCCCGAAAATGCAACTTTCTCCACTTCAATTTCATGTAATTACTTCAGCCACCTGTGTCACGTTATTCACAAACGTTTCAGGCATTAGACTTTTGGGGCACTAGGATGAGTGTTAACGAGTGAAAACGGGAGGTGACATGGCTCGTTCTAACCGACGCCGAGGCGTGCGTCGCGGGATACCCCGTCGACATTCTCCTAGCTCCCATGCTCGGGCTCTTGAGCACCGTTCGAGTGACTATTCGACCGCGCCACTTGCTTCCGAAGATCGTCCCTCTCCCGCCGTTGTTTACCCGCGTGGCGTGAGTCCTCGGGTTCTTGAAGACTCGGGACCATGGATGCGCTTCCGCGTATGGTTTGCTCGTCAAGCTCGTTATTCTCCCGCTCGGCTGGCATTGATCGTCTTCGTCATGCTCATTGCCTTTATTACTTCGCTTCTTGCGCTCCCCATTGCAACAGCCTCGACGGAACGCACCCCCTTCATCGATATTCTTTTCACGGCAATTTCTGCCGTCTGCGTCACTGGCTTAACCGTCGCAACATATTGGTCACCCTTTGGCCAGTCGGTCATCGCGCTGGGTATCTTCATCGGCGGCTTGGGGGTCGTCACGCTCGCGACCATTTTGGGCTACGCAGTGTCACGCCAGCTCGGCCTCACCCAGCGCATGCTCGCGACAGTCGAAACAAAATCAAGTGGCATGGGGCAACTGACAGCGCTCCTCAAAGCTGTCATCTTTACTTCCTTAAGCGCGCAGGTCCTTCTCACCTTCGTCTTCCTCCCACGCTTCATCACTCTTGGCCACGATACACTTGTCAAATCTTTCTTCCACGCAATGTTCATGGCAATTTCGGTTTTTAATAACGCTGGTTTTGTGATCCTCAGTGGTGGCCTCACCCCCTATCACAATGACTGGTGGATGCTCGGACCGATTATTCTGGGAACCTTCGTGGGCGCTATCGGTTTCCCGGTAATCCTCGATCTCTCCCAACATTGGCGTACCCCGTCGAAGTGGGCGCTCCACACAAAGCTCACACTTTCGACCTACATTCTTCTGACCTTCTTCGGGACCATCACCCTTGCCATCACAGAGTGGACCAACCCCTCAACGCTGGGTGACCTCGATGTTTCCTCGAAGCTTCTCAACGCGCTTCT
>USHU01000018.1 GCA_900554605.1 uncultured Actinomyces sp. | reverse complement strand
AGCTGGGGAGGAGAAGGAAGGTCATACTCATGCGTGACGCAGTCGTTATCGGAGCGGGCCTCGCCGGTCTTGCTGCCAGCATCCGACTGGCGCAGCGCGGGGCTCAGGTCACTCTTGTCACCAAGGGAATTGGTGGACTCCAACTGGGGCAAGGGACAATCGATGCTTTGGGCTACGCCCCGGAACTCGTTGAACGTCCCCTAGACGCAATCACGCAGCTCACCGTCGAACACCCCACTCACCCCTACGCGCGCCTCGGGGCATCAAGCGTTGCACAATCGCTTGAGTGGATTCGCGAACTTCTGGGTCCCGAGCGCCTCCTAGGATCAGCCGACACAAATGTCCGTATACCAACGGCGCTTGGCGCACTGCGTCCGACCGCCTTATACCAGCCTTCGATGCAAGCTGGTATCCCCGTCGGGCAAAACTATGTGATCGTTGGCTTCAAGCGTCTGAAGGACTTTTACCCCTCCCTTGCCGCCGAGAACATGCGTCTTCAAAAGGATGCCAACGGGCAGGCGATTGTGGCGCGTTCAGCCTATGTTGATCTTGATATTCGCGGGCAAGAACGCGACACGACCGGTACGAACTTTGCGCGCGCACTGGACCATAAGGAGACCCGCGAACGCCTTGTCGCACTTCTGAAAGAAGTTGTGCGACCCGGTGAAACCGTCGGCCTTCCTGCCGTTCTTGGTCTGAATGAGCCGGGCGCTTGGCTCGACATCCAAGAAATGCTCGGCCAGCCCGTCTTTGAAATTGTTCTTCAGCCGCCGTCGGTACCGGGTATGCGCCTGAACCAAGAACTCACCGAGCTTGCAAAAGCAAGCTGTCGCGTGATGCTGGGATCTTCCCTGGTTTCATACGAGGTCGAAGACCAGCAGGTGCAATCTGTGACCATCTCGACCGCCGGGCATGCCCGTACAATCCCGACTAAGTCCGTGATCCTCGCCGCGGGAGGATTTGAATCGGGAGCGCTCGAGATTGATTCTTACGGTCACGTGAGGGACACGGTTATGGGGCTTCCGCTAACAGGCGTTGATACGAGTTTGCTGAATGGAGACTTCTGGGGCAGTGAGCAGCCTCTCTTCAAGGTTGGCTTTGAAGTCGACGACAAGATGCGTGTGTGCACTCCGGGAGCAGGTCCCGTCTACTCCAACGTTTATGCGGCTGGCGGGAATCTGGCTGGTTCAACGCGTTGGAAGGAAAAGTCGGGCGATGGTATCGCTCTGGCAAGTGCGCTGCGCGCAGCCGATTCGATTGTGGAGGTTCTTCAATGAGTCTGGAAATTGTACCCGGCATCGAAGAAGCCGATGTTTTGGGGCTTGAAGGTGATGACTTCGGTCTTCGTGCTTCCCTCGACGCCTGCGTGAAGTGCACGATCTGTGAAACGCAATGCCCCGTCATGCGCGTGACCGATCTTTTCGCTGGTCCGAAGTACTCCGGTCCGCAAGCAGAACGCTACCGCCAAGAAGGTCAGTTCGTTGATCACTCGATCGACTACTGCTCCTCGTGCGGTACATGCTCTTTGGTGTGTCCTCAGGGCGTGAAGGTCACCGAAATGATCCACCACGCGCGAACCGATATGAAGAAGAAGCAGGGAATCCCGCTTCGCGATCAGCTCATTGGACGCACGGGCCTGATTGGCAGCGTCATGACACCCTTCGCGCCCATCGCCAACTGGGCGCTGGATGTTAAGCCGATTCGCGTTGCTATGGAAAAGATCATTGGGGTTCACCGCAATGCCCCCATGCCTCGCGCCTATGGTCGCACCTTCGAAAGCTGGTTCAAGAAGCACACTCCGCTTCCCAACTCCGGTACGAAGGGACAAGTGATCTTCTTCCACGGTTGCGCAGGACAGTACTTTGAGGTCGAGACCTCAATCCACTCAGTGCTGGTACTTGAGCACTTGGGCTACGAAGTCCTTGTTCCACCGCATGGATGCTGTGGTTTGGCTCTGCAGTCAAACGGTCTCTACGACGAATCGCGTAAGTATGTCTCGCGTCTGACCCATGACCTGCGCAAGGCGAATCGGGACGCACCGATTATTTCCTCTTCTGGTTCATGTGGTGGAATGCTTCGCCATGAGGCTCACGACATCTTGGAAATGGATACCCCTGAACTTGAAGATGTCGCCTCACGCACCTGGGACATTTGCGAGTTCCTCATCGACCTCTACGATCGCGGCGAGCTCGACATGAATATGGAACGCATCGACGTGACCATTCCCTACCACGCACCCTGCCAGCTCAAATCGCAAGGTTTAGGTATGCCCGCGGTAGAACTCATGAGCTTGATTCCCGGGGTGACCGTGAAGGAATCCCAGCAGCCCTGCTGTGGTATCGCCGGAACCTACGGAATGAAGAAAGAAAAGTATGCGATCGCCCAGGCGGTGGGAGCTCCGGTTTTCGACTTCGTCAAGCAGGTCAATGTTGAACTCGCGGCCTGCGACACCGAGACCTGTCGGTGGCAGATTCGCACGGCAACCGGTGCGAATGTTGTTCACCCGATCTGGCTGATTCACAAGGCCTACGGTCTACCCGAAGGCTGAGATGAAAGAGAATATCCCCGGATGCGCAGATGACGATGCGCGCCCGGGGATATTACTGTTGCACCATGACTATCTCTCGTCGCGTCGTTGTCACCGGAGCTTCCAGCGGAATCGGACAAGCCACCGCCCGTCTTTTGGCAAAGCGGGGGTGGGATGTCATTGCTGTGGCCCGTCGCCGCGAGCGCCTCGCGGCCCTCGCTGACGAGATTGGCTGTGAGTATTGGGCGGCGGACCTCACCGACCACGCACAAGTGGAGGAAATGGCCGCGCATATCCTAGAAGGCGGCCCCATCGATGCTCTCGTGAACAATGCGGGTGGAGCCATCGGCGTTGATCGGGTTGCGGATGCAGATCCCGCCAGGTGGAGTGAAATGTTTGAGCGCAATGTCCTCACGGCCTTGCACTGCACACGTGCATTTCTCCCCTCGATGCGCGAGCGGGGAGGCGACCTCGTCTTCCTGACGTCAACAGCCGCCCACGACACATACCCGGGAGGCGGCGGTTATGTTGCCGCCAAGCACGCCGAGCGCATCATTGCCAATACCTTGCGTCAGGAACTGGTGGGTGAGCCTGTGCGAGTTATCGAGATCGCGCCCGGCATGGTGCACACTGAAGAGTTTTCTCTCAATCGCTTGGGCTCACAGGAAGCTGCCGACCGCGTCTACGAGGGGGTGGCACAGCCGCTTATCGCTGAAGACATCGCCGAGGCGATCGTGTGGACCCTAGAGCGGCCACGTCACGTCAATATCGATTCGATGATCGTGCGCCCGGTCGCTCAGGCGACGAATACTCTTGTGGCCAGAACTACGCCCGAGGCCTAGGACGGACGCTGCAGGTCGCAATCCTTCCGCCTTGGCTTCTTGTTATGCGCGTAGCGTGGCATAAGCGCTCACGCTTGCCACTCCGATCAAGAGAACAATGAATGCCCAGGCTAGTGCGGTCGAGCTTACCCTTCGAGTAAGTCGTGCACCGACAACGCCTCCGCACATCGAAGCCGCAGCGAAGCAGGTGACCATCACCCCGGCCTCGGCACTGATATCTAAAGTTCCACCCAGCGCACGCGAAGCCAAGCCGAACAGCGCTGTAATGAGCATGATCAACAGGGATGTCGCGGATGCTCTCTTCATCGGGTAACGCAGAACAAGGTGGAGCGCAGGAACGATAGCGAAACCTCCGCCCACGCCAAAGAAACCTGTGAGAAAACCGGTCACGCTAGCTAAAAGAACCACTAAGGCTGCCTTCTTCAACGTCGAAGCAAGCGTGCGTGGGGAATCCCCAGGCGGGGCCTCGTCAATTGATGAAGGGGACGCATCAGCGCGTGCGCGCAACTGTCTATGCACCATAAAAATCGCAACAAATGCCAAAAGAACGCAAAACTCCAGCATGAGCGTTCGTGCTGATACCAGAGGGTTGAGCGCGGAGCCTCCCCACGTGCCGACGATCCCCGCGAAGGCGAAAAGGCTTCCTTGCTTCCAATCAACGTGACCACTGGAAGCGCGAGTAATGAGCGAAACACAAGCGGTCGCACCCACGATGATCAGCGATAAAGTTGCAGCTTGATGGGGGTTTTGACCCAGGAGATATACCAAGACGGGGACCGATAAAATACCGCCACCCGCGCCGAGCGCTCCGACAACGATGCCGATCAACACGCCAATGAGCGTGGCTTCAATGAGCACGATGTTCCTCCTTGGGTGGGATATGGACTCCCAATGACTGAGCGACCAGGGGATTCATAATTTCTTGAGCGCTTCGTCCACGTGAAATCAAGAAAGCCATTGCGCGAAGTGCGGGTAGCGCATGCGCGTAAAAGCTCTTATAGCCCTGACACAGATAGTTGTGGTCGGGGCCATTGTCTTGGGAAATAAAACGATCCTTGGGGCAGCCTCCCCAGCACAAACGCAGGAACGGGCAATTCCAACACTCGGCATCGAGGTCCTGCTTCTTCGTCCCGAAATCGCGCATTGTAGGGGAAGACGCAAGAGCGGCGAAATCCTGTGAATCGATATTTCCGACCAGCCAATCCGGTTCAACCCAGTGATCGCAGGCGTAGACATCGCCGTTAAATTCCATGGCCATATTCGCTCCACATGAGGGGGCATGAACGCATACACTCGCGGAACCAAAAAGCGCAGAGAGCGAAGAATCAAAATCTTGAACAAAGACCGAGCCGACGTCACGAAGAATCCACTCGTCGAAAATATCGGACAGGAAGCGACCGTACGACGATGGGGTGGTCGATCGAGAGGTCACGCAGTCTCCATCTTGGCGATACAGGAGCGCCGAGCTTCCGCTTCGCCACCCGAGTTCGGCCTGGCGCAGATGTTCGCGGGGAACGCGCTCGACGATGGGGATAAATTGCATGTACCGCGCCCCGAGTTCGTCTCGGAAATAGCGGTAGACCTCCACTCCGTGATCCTCATTTGCAGCGTGAACCGTGCACAGGATATTCGTCTCAACCTCGGCATTGCGAAGCTCTTCCCACCCGCGGATCACCATCGAGTGAGTTCCATGCCCGCCGCGGTTGAGGCGATAGGCGTCATGGAGTTCTTTCGGACCGTCGATAGAGATCCCAACCAGCACATCATTGTCTTTGAAGAAGCGTGCCCACTGCTCGGTGATCAAGGTGCCGTTGGTTTGGATAGCGTGGTGAACCACTTGTGTGGGGCGTCGATACTTCTCGCACAGCTCAATGAGGCGTTTAAAGAAGGGTAGTCCTCGCAAGGTTGGTTCGCCGCCCTGCCAGAGCATCGTGACATCCCCATCGAGGCTTGCCGCCAGGAAGTTCTTGACGTAGGTCTCTAGGGTTTCTTCGCTCATCGACTGGCGTTTTTGGTCGTAGAGGAGTTCTTTCGACAGGAAGAAACAGTACTGGCAGTCCAGATTGCAGGCGGCGCCCGTTGGCTTTGCGACAACCGAGAAGGGGAGCGCGCGAGCGGGGGAGTGCGTCATCGGGTTCCCTCGTTTTCCTTCTTGATTGACGAGGCCGTGGTTGTCGCCGCATAGGCAGCTGCTTGTGCGGCGGCGAGCGGTCCAAGTTCGGCGCGGACGACGTCGATATTCCATTTCATTGCGGGGATTAATTCTCTTTCGAGGCCGTGGGCGAGCATATCGGAGACCTCAGGGATCGCCTCGGGAAGTTCCCCTGCCACAATGATCGCACGGGGGTTGATGAGAAGAGCAGCGTTTGCGCAGCAAGCCCCGACTGCTTCCATCGCATGTTCGAGAATTGATAGTGTTCTGGAATCTTGATTGCTGACTTTCCTTGCCAATTCGCTCAAAGAGGAAACATCGCATTGAGCGCAGAGCGCGGGGATGGATGCAAGGGTTTCCAGGCACCCCTCTTTTCCGCATACGCATGGGGTGTGAACGTCAGGGACACGCATATGTCCCAGTTCCCCTGTGAACCCGAGTTCTCCTCCAGATAGATGGTATGAAACTACCAAGCTGGCACCGATGCCGTTGGAGAGTCGAACGTAGAGGATGGATGGGTACCCCTGTCCCGCGCCCCATAATGCCTCGCTCAGAGCGCAGAGGCGAGCAGTTGTATCGATAAGAATATTTCCCTTCCAACGGCGCGAAATGATCTCGGTGATGCTCTCGCGGCTGGGGTAGGGGGAATGCGGCGGGTGGGAAACATTTGAGCCCATGGGGACGGGGAGACCAACCCCGATGGTGCGTACATAGTCGGTAATGATGCCGCGGGTGCGCGCGCGCTCAAGTAGGAGTGCCCCTATGGCGTCTAGTGCCTCAAGATAGCTGATGGGATGCGTGGCCGGAAGCGATTGTGCGACGAGGACATCGCCGCCTCGGTTGAGGAGGACTCCAGCGAAAGACGCTCGGCTAATGACAATGCCGACCGAGTACGCACATGAGCGTGCTGATGTGAAAAGAGTTGAAGGGCGGCCTGCTCCAGTCTTTTCGTCTCCCTTGAGGGAAATAACAGCGTGTGCATCGATGAGTTTTGTGATCGCACGCCCCAGCGTTGTTCTTGAAACCCCAAGAGCCTCGCAAAGCTCTGCACGTGACGCAGGGGGATTTTCGCCAAGATAACTGGTGATCTGGTCTTCCAAAGAGGGCACGGCGGCGTGAAGATCGTAGTCCATGTCCTCTCCTTTGATGCTGTGTGGTGTGGGCCTCCCGCACGCCCCGGAAGGCCCACACCGAAGGCGTGTTACTTACCCATGACCTCGTCAAGATCGCTTCGGGCGGTGTTGACCAGCGGAATATCGAAGTCCGTCATGGCCGCCATCCACTTTGCGAAGGAGTGGTCTCCGCGCTCGCGGAGTTGGAGGTATAGGTTCGTTGCGAGTTCGCGGCGAATGTCGTCGTAGACAGGCACTGTGTATACATTGTTCATCTCTGCGGGATCAACTCTCAAATCGTAGAGCTCATTGATCGACTCCGGTGAGATGACGAGCTTGAACTCCTTGGTACGCAGCATTCGTTGTTGCAGCGGGAAGTGGTGTCCGTGGAATTCACAGACGATGTCTTCACGCCAACCGGGCACGTCTTCGCCTCGCGTGAGGTCAACGATCGAGCGGCCGTCTTCAACAAGGGCTGGATCGAGGCCAGCGATATCGAGGACGGTTGCGGGAAGATCGATCAAAGACACGAAGGCGTCGGATTGGCCGACCGCAGAAACCCCGGGGATGTGTGCGATGAAGGGGACGTTGTAGATATCGTCGTACATCATCGGGCCCTTGTCGTTGAGGCGGTGGGAGCCGGTGAATTCTCCGTGGTCTGCGCAGAAGAAGACTGCGGTGTCATCGAGAATTCCCAGTTCACGCGCCACATCCATGATTCGACCGATTTCGAAGTCAATCATGGCGACGTATCCCCAGTAGACCGCGATGAGTTTCTTCCACTGGTCGTTATCGAAGGAGGACGTTGACCAATAAGTTGCGTAGTTCTGCTGGATCTGCGGTTTACCGATGAGCGAGTCACCGAAGTTTTCGGGCAAGGTGACATCGTTTGGATCGATCAAGTCGAACCATTCATCGGGGAGGAAGTAGGGAAGGTGCGGGCCAAAGAAGTGGACGTCCAGGCTGAAGGGCTGTCCGTTTTCCTTCCAATCGGCCGCATATTCGCGTAGCTTCTCAATCGCGCGATCAGCCAGGAAACGCTCGAAGGTCGCCTCTTCAGGTTGGTCGAGGCGTGCAGCAATGATGTGTCCGTCGCGGCCACCGGGGAGCTTTCCTCGCCAAAAGTCATGTGCGCTAACTGGCGGAAGTCCGTGTTCGTTGAGCCATGCGACGTACTTCTCGTTGGCAACAGGGTTTTCGGCGCCCCAGTAGGTATCGTCGTCTGCACCGAACTTGTCGGGGAGGTTCGCCCCACAGTGGTACTTTCCGACGATGCCTACGTTGTAGCCCGCATCGCGGAGTGCCTGAGTATAGGTCCAGGTCCCCAGGGGGATCATCGTCTGGTAGGCGATGTTCCATTCAGGATTGGCCAGCACCAGGTGCTTTCCGGGGCGCTTTCCTGTCAGAAGTGAGGCGCGTGCGGGTGTGCAGATTGCGGTGGGAGTGAAGCAGTTGGTGAAGGCAAAACCGTTGCGCCCCATCTCATCAATGACGGGAGTTTGGGCGTGGGGGTTGCCCAGGCAGCCGATGGTATCCGTGCGATGCTGGTCGGTCATGATCACCAGGACATTGCGGACATTGTCCGGGATGTCACTGGAGCGTTCGTATGTGTCAGACATGATGGTCCTTTCACTTCTCGGCAGCGGCGAGCTTGTCCATGTCTTCGAGTTCGGTGCCGGTGGTTTCCTTCAGGTACTTTGCTGTGAAGATGACGGCAAGGACACCGAACGCGCAGTAGATCCAGTAGGTGCCTGCCGGCGACCACGAGATCAAGAATGGGAAGAGCAAGACCACAAGGAAGTTGACGAAGAAGTCAGCGCCCGAGGCCATGGACATTGCACCACCGCGAATGGAGTTGGGGAACATTTCGCCCATAACGATCGAGAAGATCGGTCCCCACGAGGAGGTGAAGCCCAGCAAGAAGGTGCACAGGGCCGCAACCGCGAGGAAGGCCAATACCGGGTTGTCTGCAACGTCGGGCTTCCCATCGACAACGGGTGCCAGGGTGAAGACGGTTGCAACGACGCCCAGAGAGACAAAGATCAGGGTGCCTCCGTAGATAAGCATCCGCTTGCGTCCCACATGGTCGACAAGAAGAATGCCGGAGACAACACCGACGATCTTGAAGCCCGTGATGAGCAGGGTCTGCTGCAGGGCCATTGATTCGTTGAATCCCACTGCTGCGAAGAGGGAGTTCGAGTAGAAGAAGACGCCGTTGATGCCCGTGAGCTGCTGGAATGCGGCGATCATCATGCCGACCAATACCAGCCCGCGCCACTTCGAGGAGAAGATTTCGCCAATGCTGAGCTTGCGTCCGCCGGTTTCTTCCATTGACGCGGCGATTGCTTTGACGCGTGCTGCGGGATCGTCTTCACCGCTGACCTTTGCAAGGACAGCCTCAGCTTCTGCAGTCTTTCCGACCGACACAAGGTAACGAGGCGACTCGGGCATTTGGGCCGTGAAGATCACGAAGAGAAGAGCAGGGATGATGAGGCATGCGAAAAGGACCTGCCAGGTCTGCAGTCCCCAGAAGGCGGGCTTCGCAGCACCGCCGGTCAGGCGTACGACACCCATATTGATGAGGCCGGCGAAGAAAAGGCCGAGGATGATGGCCAGCTGACGGAAGCCAATCAGACGGCCTCGGATATCAGCCGGTGCAATTTCTGCGACATATCCGGGTGCAACGGTGGTTGCTGCACCAAAACCAATGCCGCCGACAATGCGGGTGAGGAGGAGGAAGGGGTATCCGAAGTTTCCCAGAATTGGTGAGAGGGGACCAAGGAGCGCTTCGAAGAGGAGGAAGGGACCAACCCACATCAGGGTTGTTTTGCGGCCGATCTTGTCGGAAATGCGTCCCGCTCCAAGTGCGCCAATGAGGCCGCCGATAACACCGGCCGCGCCGGCAACGCCCTGGAGGAATGGGCCAAGGTGGAAGGTGGTGCCGACGGCTTTAATTGCGGCGTTGAGGACCATTCCTTCGAATCCGTAGAAGAAGGGGCCCAAGGTTGCAATGAGTGCAAGGAAAGTGGCGTATTTCCGCGCCCGACGTTGGGCTTCGGTCAGCGGAACAGTCGTACGTGAGGTTGACATGAGGTCCGTCCTAAAAGGGGAGAGGAATGAACTCATCGGATTGATCCGTGATGCCTCATCTTTGAGGCACTTACACGCTATCGCCGAGTGAATTTTGGGCGTTGGTGTGGACAAAATTAATTTCTGTGAGCTACGCCATAGTTGAATGCTTTCTCCTCACAGGAAAACCTCAGGTGCGACATAAAACAGACATAGAGGTGGTCCATACCTTGAAGACCAAGACGACAGGGCGGATGCCCCAGAGGAAAGGAATGCACATGAGTGCAGAAGATATGAACAAGGACCACCTGGACGAGACTCGAGTCATCGATACACAGGCCCAGGATGCGCAGGCACACGATACTCATGCCGACAAGACGACCTATGTGAACGTGGCCTATCAGAAGGAAGATGGAACCTATGAAGGTGCTTGGCTTCCCGCTGATGAGGTTGTCTCTCGCGAGGCCTCAGCAAAGCCCTCGTGGAAGAAGAAGGCAGTAGCCGCCGGTGCTGCAGCGGCTTTCTTGGTTGCAGGTTTTGGCGCAGGTTGGGCAACAAGTTCGGTGGCCTCTCCCGCTCCGACGCAGCAATCGCAGGCGGTGCCCGGACAGCCGGGCCAAGGCGGTCCTGGAGGCCAGCAGGGCCAGGGTGGCCCCGGCGGACAAGGCATGCCAGGTGGTCAGAATGGCCAGCAGGGTATGCCCGGTGGCCAAGGCGGTCCTGGAGGTCAGCAGGGCCAGGGTGGCCCCGGCGGACAAGGTATGCCAGGCGGTCAGCAGGGTCAGAATGGTCAGCAGGGTATGCCTGGCGGTCAGGGTGGCCCCGGCGCTCAGCAGGGCCAGGGTGGTCCGGGAGCTCAGAACGGCTCCCCCAAGAAGGGATCCGAGAACTCAACTGCAAAGAAGAAGGCTACTGAGAACTCTTCTCAAAGCCCTGACTCCCAAAATTCTGATTCCTCGTCTAAGTAATGAGCAACTCCTGGTAGGGGTGCTCGACGTCGACATGGCGTCTGGGCACCCCTACTTCTTTTCGTAGACGAAGGGGCTATCGGGCGGACTAATCGGCGTAATACTCGTCGCTTTCAGATAGAGAGCTTTTGAGTTACGAACTTCTAAGGTTCCTTGGATGCGAACCCATTGATCAGCCTGCGGCGCGAATGAGGTCGTGTTATTCACCGCAAAACCCAAGGCGTAAGCATCGGCTGCACAGCACCACATGGTCATCCGGGATAAGCCGAAAGTGTCATCCGGACCGAATGGCGGCATCCCTGCCTCCGAGGATGCTTTATCTTTGGGTAAAACGAAGCCAGATACTTCAATTGTTTTGCCATCCCACTGATCGGGGTGGGTCACCATATCGATGACGCTGTCGTAGTAATTGTTCGTGTCGATCACGCGGTCGGCGTGGAAGTGTGCTGCGGAAGAAGCATCTGAAGATGAAGGGATGGGCGTCGGTGAAATAGCGCTCGCTGAACTCGTTGACCCAAGGAAACTCGAGGGGGCCAGAGAAAAAGGCAGGGACCAGGCAAGGACTGGAATAAGAAGATACGCCGCATTCACGCCTGTTCGGTGAGTATGTTTTTCCTGACTACGTGCACGAAGGTCGACAACGGCCCACACAATGAAGACGACACACAAGAAAATGATCAGCGGAAGGAAACGAGGCGGGAAGAAATAGACCCAACGCCTCGAAAGGAAGAGGAAGCCTAAGCTCACTGCAGCGAGCGCAAAGATCAAAGCGCGTGCCCTCACAATGCACCTCCCAAGCCCCACCAGGTCAAGACAAGACCGGCCAGCGCAACAACTGCGGTGATGGTTGCGCAGATGCGAAGAGTAAAGCGCGTCGAGAAAACGGCTGACAACATGAAGACGTTCTTCACATCAAGCATGGGGCCCATGAGCATGAAGGTCATGAGCGCGCCTGGGGGAAGAAACCTTGTCATGCTCCTCGCCACGATCGCATCGGATGATGAGCACTGAGAGAGTACAAAAGCCATCAACATTGCAACGGCAATGGACACATATGAGGAAGTATGTCCCGTCATAAAGCCAGCAGGGAGAAGCCCCTGGATGACGCTGGAGAGTGCGGCTCCGATCAACATATAGGGCACGACGCGCAGGAAGGCCGAGGCCGACGCGGAAGAAAATGAAGAAAAACGCCCTCGCGTAGCGTGCGCCGCGTGGGCTCCGCAACCATGTGAACACTCACAGGAGTCATCCGACTCGCTCTGACGCAAAACCGCCGTCAGAGACGGCATGCGGATGCTGAGTAAAAGAGCAATTGTCATGGTGCAGATGACGGCTGCCACCACGCGGAGCGATACCGCTTTCAGTGACGGGCCAAAGGCGTACCACGTTGAA
>USHU01000017.1 GCA_900554605.1 uncultured Actinomyces sp. | reverse complement strand
TTCGTCTCCCCCGCGGCACGCACCTTCTCACCCAAGGACACCGGGTCGAGGCTGTTCATTTGGTTCTTGAGGGGACAGTTTCCCTGCACCGCGATTCTCGCCACGGTGAGGTCCTTGCCCACCTTGCAACCTCGGGTCCACTCATTGGTCTGATTTCGCTCGCTCGAGGAGAAAACGCCTTTTTCACCGCACTGACGACAAGCGAAGCGACCGTCGTGCGCCTGACGACCGAGCAGCTTCAGATCGCATTAACCGAAGATCCCTCAATTTCGACAGTCTTGACCGCGCTGGCAATTCGTTCACTGACGCGCCGACTCATGCGTGCCGAGGACCTGCACTTGGAAAACGCAATGCTTGCCGAAGACCTCGAACGTCAAAAAGAAGAGTTAGCTGCAACCCTTGAAGATCTTCGCGCAACCCGCGCCGAGCTTGTTGAGCGCGCACGCTTTGCTATGCTCGGTGAGCTCAGTGCAGGAATCGCTCACGAGCTCAACAATCCCGTGACAGCTCTTCTGCGCGCGGCTGGGCATCTGCGCGAGGACGCCGAGGCGGTGATGGCTTCGCGCGCGCCCGAGGCCTGCCGCAGTGCACTTGATTGTGCGATGGACTCTCCGCCGCTGTCTACCGCACGCGAGAGGGAACTCCAAAAAGAACTCCTTCCCATCCTTCACGATCGCAGTGTCATCCGTCAGCTCATTCGCGCTGGTTTAACTGACACCGCCCACGCGCACGCTTTAGCAAACGACCCCGCTCAACTAGAAGCTTTCCAAGCAGGGGCACGCCTAGGAGGCTCATTGCGGTCAGTGTTGGCCTCGGGAGAACGCATTATTTCCCTTACCCAGTCCCTGAAGGGATATGCGCGCCCCGATGCCGATGATCTCAAGGAAGTTGATGTTCGGCGGGGAATTGATGATGTCTTGCGACTGACCTCCCACCGCGTCCACGGTATTGAGGTCGTGTGTGAATACGAGGATGTCCCTCCCATCCTCGCTCACCCCGCCAAGCTCCAGCAGGTGTGGACAAATCTCATTGTCAACGCCGCCGAAGCAATTGAGGACGAAGAGGCGGACCTCAAGGCGCAGGGGCAAGAAGGCGCGGCCTCGGAAAAGAAACTTCCTGCACGAGGCCACGCGGAAGCACGCATCACCATTACCGTCGCAAATTCCGGCGACGGCGTCGAAGTGTGCGTGTGCGATAACGGACCGGGGATTTCTCCACAGGTCCTCGAACGCATTATGGAACCACACTTCACGACGAAGGCCGGTCGTGTGCGTTTCGGTTTGGGAATGGGCATGTCCATTGTTCATTCGATCATCGCTGATCTGGATGGTCAGCTCACTATTGACTCTCACCCGGGGTCCACAATTATGCGGATCCTGCTTCCACTACATCATGTTCACGAGGAGGAATCATGACCCTGACCATTTTGTCCCTCGAAGACGAGGCCGATGTTCGCCAGGCACTGGAACGTGACCTTGAAGATTTCGAGGGCCGCGTTCGTTTGGAGCTCGCGGAAGATGTTGAAGATGCGTGGAGCGTCATCGAAGAAATTACCGATGACGGGGATGAGCTTGCCCTTGTTCTTTCTGACCACCGTCTTCCGGGCAAGTCCGGTGTCGATTTTTTGGTCGAGCTCACTGCAAATCCGCACTTTGCTTCCACGCGAACAGTGCTGGTGACCGGTCAGGCCGATCAGAGCGACACGATTCGCGCGCTCAATCAGGCGGGATTGGACTACTACATTGCCAAGCCGTGGGACCCGGAGCTTTTGCGCGAGGTGGTGCGCACTCAGCTGACGGATTACGTCCTTGAAGAGGGGATCGATCCCCTGCCCTACATGCCTGTCTTGGACGGCGTGCGGGTTATGGAGTCGATTCGCTAGAACATTCCTTGCAGCAAAAGAAGACCGGCCCTGGACCCTTTCGGGCGGAACCGGTTCTGGTAGCTACAGTCTATATCCCAAAGATCTCCTGAGTCAGGTAAGAAATCCACGGGAATAGACGAGTATTACCCTCTTCTTCTGATGACGACAGCGGTGCCCGCGCCGAGCGCGATCGCTCCGGCAGCCACGGGGATCCACCACCAGCGAGATAGCGGCGATCGCGATGGTGCAGCTGTAGAGTCTGCTGCCAAAGCAATGGGATTAGCCTCTGGCGTTTCTTGCGCGTCGTCACTCGGTGAGGTGGATGCTTCCTCCTTATGCTCACCTGCAGGGCTTGTATCCGCACTCGTTGCGCTCTGTGCACTGCTGCTCGATCCGAAGACCTGTCCTCCCGTCAAGCGTTCAACGGCGCTGACTCGTCCTAACGGGCTGGCTGCTCGAGAGGGTGCAGCGTTGGAAGACGCGACTGTAGAAGTTCCCGGAGCAGGAGGATTCTGCGCTGCGGGTGAGCTCGCGGGAGAATCCCCCGGAGTTTGAGAAATCTCGGGTGCAGGCGTCGAAGTCGGCGCTTCAGGCACAGGGTTTGAGGAAACAGCAGGGGCAGGCACGCTCGGCGCTGCGGATGCGCTCACCGAAGGCGTAGGAGCCAAAGTCGGCTGCGCGGAAGGAACCACGATCGAGGGGCTAGATGGCTCCGGCTGAGCTGCGGCCTCGTGAATGGAAGCAATCCAACTCACCGGTGCCGCAATTTCCTTGTCTCCGTCGAGGGCGCGGATCTGCAGACGATAGCGACCTGGGCGCGAGAAGACCCAATTTGCGTGCATGTGAGTCGGCGAATCCGTGTGAATTCGCGAGAGCGCGGGGTTCGCAGAATCGATCATGACCTGTGCTGGGCCGCCGAAGGTGCCCGTTTGGAAGAATGCGACACGGGAGTCCTTCGGAGATTCGAGCACGCGGACTTCATAGTCGATTCCCTTGGGGAAGAGAGAATAGTCAATCCCTTCCGTGCTTACTCCGGGCCAGACGATGTCAGGGTTTTGGGTTTCAGGCAGCACATAGCTGGATTCACCAATCGCACCGAGAACGTCATAGCTTGGGTCTGTCAGGCTCTGAGGGCGTGTAAAGCGGGCGTTCACACCGACCTTCCAGGTCACCGAGTCGATTGAGCGCATGACCGAGGTTTTCTCACCCGTCAGTGAGTCGTCCTTAAGTACCAACGAGTACTTCGTTGGACTGGAAGAATCTGTGCGAAGGCGCAGGTCCATGTGTCCGTGCGTGAGCTCAACAGGATTCGTCTTCAGCTCGTCAGCTGCGTGGTCGTTGCTCGTATCTGGAATATTTGGGGCAGGCGATGCAGATGCAGACGGCTGCGGCGTAGGAATGAGCGGCTGCGTCGTTGGTGTTGGAGTGGGCTCAACCGTGTTTCCACCCGGCCACATCTTCAACTTCAGATCAAGCCCGAATGATGAAGACAGTTCGACATCTTCTTGCGCTTTCGTCGTCATCGAGGCCAAGGACTTCGGGTGCGGGCGAACAGTGAATTTCATATACATGGGCTGGCCCACGCAGGCCCCAAGGTCTTGCTGCTGAACATCGATTCCGCCCTTTCCGAGCGTGCCTTCGATGGCGCACCACGGCGAGAAATCGTATTCACTTTCAAAGAACTCAACCTTGTAGGCTGCGCGCAATTCGGGATCATCGGCTTGGACCTGAACCGTGTATTGGTCTTCGCTTCCTTCCTTGCGGACATATGAGACATGCACCCCCGGACGCGACACTGAAATGTGCGCGGGGTCCCAGACGGGGCTCGGGTCCGGGTTTGAGGGTTCAATGATGACAGAGCTTGATCGGGTGACACGTATTTCCGCTCGATCTCGCTGGGAAAAGGCTTGAGGTGTCGAGGCCCAGCGCGCGGCCCCGCTTCCAGCCTCGGGAATGAAGACCGCCTGAATCAGCGCGTCATCATCGCCGAGGAGTTCGCGTACCTGTGCACGCCCATCGACGACGGGCTCTTCGGTCAAGAAATACCCGTTGACGGTGAGCCACAGACGTCCTTGATCCCCTGGATTTCCACTGTTGAAAGTGATCTCACTGAGGTGCTGATCACCAGGATGTTCACGCTGCGGATTGGGAGCAAGCGTAAGGGAAGGACGTGCCTGCGCGCCGTCACTGCGCTCGGTGGGCGCCGCTGCGAAGGCCTCGTGAATATCCTTGATGCTTCCAGAAGCAGGATTCGAGCCGCCGACCTGCCACGTCAGTGACTGGATGGGAGAAGTGTAAATAGTCGTGCCATCAATCGAGCGGGCATTAACCCGGAAGCGGGCCTGGTAGCGGCCAGGCTGCGTAAAGGTCGTGAAGAGATGCGTGTGGCGCGGGTTGTAAACCGAACGATAAGCAATATCGTGACTGGAAAGGAAACGAGAGACTGAATCTCCGTGGTCGATGAACATTTCCATCCGGCCGGGGCCATCAACATTGATGAGGTCGAGCGTGTAGGTGCTTCCGTCAAATTCATCAGGGGCTGCCCACTCGACCGAGGAGTCGGCTCCAAGCCCTGCCCAGATTGGAGTGTTATTGGGACCGGGGTTTTGCGGGGCTGCGTTGAGCACCGAGTGCTCGGGACCCAAGAAAGCAAGATCGGGGCGCTTCTCAGGGACTTCTAGTTGGTACTTCGCATCCTGTGCACCGCTTCCCGCCCAGGCCTTCGGTAACCATAGGACGGTCTTTTCAACCGGCATGTTGATGGTGTTCATGGTGAAACTACGCGTGTCAGCGTGCCAGATGGGAATGGGAGCATCAACGTGTTGTCCAGTGACAACCCATTCGGTGTCGCGGTCGGGTCCTGCCCATGCCGCTTGGGGGGCAAACACGAGAGTAAGGGCAAGGGCTCCCGCGGAAATCAGTCTCTTTGTTCTCATAATGAGAATCATTATCACTCTAGAAATGGGGCTCCGTCAATTTCGCGACGAGGCCGCGCCTCCTTCGCAGAGCCTCACGCCCCAAAGCGCGACGCTTCACATATGCGGAATGCTACGCATCACCCTCCGCGTGAGCCAACGCGGAGAAACCCGCATGGCGCCCATCGCAAGTTTGTAAACGGGACGCGGCGTAACGAGCACCTGTCCGCGACGAACCGCATCCAAGGCCTCGGAAACAACTTGCTCAGGGCTCGCCCACAGCCACTGGGGTGCCGAGGACATATCGACCCCAGCGGCCTCGAAGAAGTTCGTATGCACGGGGCCTGGACACACCGCGGTCACCGTCACACCGCTCCCCCGCAATTCCTCGGAAAGACCTTCACTAAAGGCCCTGATCCACGCCTTGTGCGCACTGTAAGTCCCAGCACCCGTCTCCGAAGCAACTGACGAAAGATTGCAAATTGCCCCGCGCCCACGAGCGCGCATTGCCCGAGCTGCCGCATAGCTCAAAACCATGGGAGCGCGAACCATGACGTCCAGCGCATTCTCTTCAGCCTCAAGGGAGTTATCAACGAAGGCCTTCCCCAATGCAAAGCCCGCATTATTGACCAGCAAACCGATGGGCGCCTCATCCTGGCGAAGACGAGCAGCTACACGTTCGACATCTTCAGCGACACTGAGATCCGCAGCGAGTACCTCTACGCGTACACCCGCGATCTGGCGGAGTTGTTCAGCCAGTTCCTCGAGTTTGTCCTTGCGCCGCGCGACCACAACCACATCGTGGTGCGCCGCAGCCAGTTGCCAACAAAATTCCTCACCAATACCAGAGGTTGCCCCGGTCACAAGTGCTGTACCCATGGCGATTATTTTAGGCGCTGCCGCGTATGCTGGGGTGCCATGAGGCTTGCAACATGGAACGTTAACTCAATTCGTACCCGCGTCGAACGCGTCATCGCTTTCCTTGAGCGCGCCGATATCGACGTCTTGGCAATGCAGGAAATTAAGTGCAAGCCCGAGCAATTCCCCGTCGAAGCCTTTCACGAGGCCGGCTATGAGGTGCGTATGCACGGCCTTAACCAGTGGAACGGTGTTGCCGTCGCTTCCCGCCTCCCAATCGTCTCAACCGAGGTCAACTTCCCTGGCCAGCCCGGCTTCGGTGATCCTGAGGTCGTTGAGGCTCGCGCGTTGGGAGTCACAGTCCTCGATGGAGATCAGGAAGTCACAACCTGGAGCCTGTACGTACCCAACGGCCGTGAGCTTGACCATCCGCATTACACCTACAAACTGCGCTGGCTTCACGCTCTTCTTGAGGTCGGCGATACCTGGCTTGAACAGGGCCGCCAGATCGCGCTTGTTGGGGACTGGAATATTGCCCCCTATGACCACGATGTCTGGGATATCAAGGCTTTTGAGGGACAAACCCACGTATCCCAAGCCGAACGCGAGGCATTCTTTGCCTTTGCACAACACGGATGGGTTGAAGTCACCCGCGAGCGCGTCTCCCAATACACCTACTGGGATTACCAAAAGCTCCGCTTCCCGAAGAACGAGGGAATGCGCATCGACTTCATCTACGCCTCGCCGCAATTGGCCGCGCGCGTGACCGCTGCTTCGATCGATCGTGATGAACGCAAGGGAAAGGGCGCCTCCGATCACGTTCCCGTGATCATTGACCTCGCATAGTGTGCAGGATTTCCTCGTTCAGGGCGCTCCAATTGTCGTGATGCCACGGGCCAAAAGGCTCTTCACCTAAGAAAACCGCGCGTTCACCTGAAAGAGGATCAACCCACAGGAAAGAACCTGACTGCCCAAAGTGGCCGAAAGTCTTTCCCGAGGAAGAGGGCGCAGTCCAATGCGCCTGCTTATCACCCTTAATTTCCGCACCAATTCCCCAGGGACAGGGACGGAAATTTCCGTATCCGGGAACGATCCCATCCAGACGAGGGAAATGAACAGTGGTTGCCAGGTCAAGAAGTTCAGCGCTGATCAGCGTCGGGCGAGATAGCTCGCGAGCAAAGAGCATGAGGTCTTCCGCGTGGGCATAGCCCGAATAGGCCGGAGAGCCTTCAACAGTGAGGCTTGTCAGCCCGAGTGGCTCAGCAATCGTTTCTTCGATCCAGCGACCAATCTCTGTGCCCGTGGCTTCTTCAAGCATATCCGCGGCCGCTTCAATTCCCGCATTGGAGTAGATCCTGCGGGTGCCCGGCGGGCGTGTGATGCTGCGCTCCCCCATTGTCATTCCCGAGGCGTGGGACAGCAGGTGCCCTAGCGTCACCCCCGGATAGGGAGCGGGCGCACTCAAGGTGACGAGGCCTCGAAAGATCGCAATCAAGACTGAGTAGGCGGTGAAGAGTTTCGTCACCGAGGCGAGGGGGAAGACTTCCTGCGCATCCCCTAAAGCAAGGGAATCTCCCGCGTCGTTTTCCGCGAGAATCGAGGCGCGGAAGGGAACAGAAAGCAACTGCGAGGTCATCGACTACTTCGAGGAGCTTGAGTACTCCACGAGGAGCTGCTGGAAGGGCGCAGCCGCTTTGCGTGGAATCATCGATCCCAGGGCGAGAAGTTGCTCAGCGCTGTAGTGGAGCTCGCGAACGGCAAAGGCCAGGTACTTGACGATGAGCTCGCGGCTATCGAAACGCTCGCCGTCCCAACCACCCAGGATCACCATGCCGTACCAGCGTTCAACGAGCCTGCGAGTATCGACGGGGTTGTCCGGGTCGCGATCGGGCATTTTCTCTGCGAGGCGTTCGAGCAATTGCAGCATTGCTTCGACTCGATAGGAGAAGTGATCGTGGGCGGGGTGGCTTTCATTGACCGATTCGACGGTGAACACGCGATCCAAGTCGGTCATGATTTGGTTGTCACTTGCTGCGGCAAGTCGTAGGTGAGCAGCAATCCACTCATTCATCGTGTCGACTTTGGCACCGCGTTCTTCCAGAACAAGTTGGTCAGCTTCGCCCTCCGCGCCTTCGCGGGTGACGACATCAACGTCGAAAATTCCGAAAGCATCTTCAAAAGCATGGATCACGTGAAGAACGAGGGCGTCTTTCGTTGGGAAGTGGTACATCACGGTCGGGTGCGAGACACCGATTTCATCGGCGAGGTCTCGCAGCGAAAAACCATAATAACCGCGAGTTGACAATAGCTGCGCCGCACCTCGGATGATTGTTGTCCGGGTGGAACGCCCAACGGAGTAGCTGCCTCGTTTCTTGCGAGTTGCTCCGCTTTGCACACCTTCGTCGTCGCTCACGGCTACCTCCTTCATTCTTCAGTTCTGCTCTGTTATTTGGGATAACTCTTAGAGTCTATGCGAAAAAAATGGGTGGCGCGAAATTATCGCGCCACCCAAAGGTATTTTCGTGATCAACGACCTATGATCTCGATTTTCAGTTCTTCAAGATCATCGCTGACATCGATGAGGACCTGCTCTCCGTCTGTGAGTTCACCACTGAGGAGGAGCTTTGCCAAACGGTCACCAATCTCTCGCTGAATGAGACGACGCAAGGGACGAGCACCGTAAGCCGGATCGTACCCGCGCCTGGTCAGCCAGCCGCGAGCGCCTTCGCTGACGCTCAGGCTAATGCGACGATCCTTGAGCCTCTCTGCCATGGAATCCACCAAGAGGTCAACAATTCCAGACAGATCATCGGGGCTGAGCGGGTCGAAAATAACCGTTTCATCCAGACGATTAAGGAACTCGGGCTTGAATGAGGCACGCACGACGTTCATCACGCCCTCGCGCTTTTCTTCGTCGCTGAGGTCCGGATCCGTGAGGAACATCGATCCCAGATTCGAGGTCAGGATCAAGATGGTGTTCCTGAAGTCGACAGTGCGTCCCTGCCCATCGGTTAGACGACCATCGTCCAAGACCTGCAAGAGAATATTGAAGATCTCAGGGTCAGCCTTCTCAACTTCATCCAAGAGGACGACGCTGTAGGGGCGACGGCGCACGGCCTCGGTCAGTTGACCACCCTGTTCGTAGCCGACGTATCCCGGAGGTGCACCGACGAGGCGTGCAACCGAGTGTTTCTCGGAATACTCCGACATGTCGATTCGAACCATCGCACGCTCATCGTCGAAGAGGAACTCGGCCAAAGACTTGGCAAGCTCCGTCTTACCGACGCCCGTGGGACCGAGGAAGAGGAAGGACCCTGTCGGCCTATTCGGATCGGACAGCCCGGCGCGTGAACGACGAACCGCATCCGAGACCGCGCGAACAGCGTCCTTTTGCCCGATCAGGCGGTGGGCAATGACGTCTTCCATGTGGACGAGCTTCTCACTTTCGGTTTGAAGCAGTTTGCCCACGGGGATCCCGGTCCAGGATTCAACGACCTCTGCGATTTCGGTGGGACCAACCTTTTCGGCGATCATGGGTTCTGCCGACTCTGAGTTCTTCTCCTCGGCTTCAACCTTTTCTTCCTCTTCGCGAATCTGGCGTTCGATCTGGGGAATATCGCCATTTTGGAGGCGTCCAGCCTCATCGAAACGACCCGCGCGGATTGCAAGTTCAAGCTGGGTGCGCAATTCATCCAATTGCACGCGCAGCTCACCGACGCGGTTGTGTCCGGCCTTCTCTGCTTCCCAGCGACTGGTCAGAGCAGACAGCTCCTCGTTCTTGTTCGCTGGATCCTCACGCAGCTTCTCGAGGCGCTCAGCCGTGGCCTCGTCCAAACCATCGGGGTCAGACTCGGTCAGGTAGGACTCTTCCATGCGCAGGCGGTCCACCTGGCGACGCAGAACGTCGATCTCCTCAGGGGAGGAATCCAGTTCCATGCGCAGGCGGGAGGCGGCCTCGTCGATCAGGTCGATGGCCTTATCGGGAAGCTGACGGCCGGTGATGTAGCGGTCGGACAGCTGCGCGGCTGCAACCAGAGCGCCATCAGAGATGGTGATCTTATGGTGCGCCTCGTACTTGGGGGCAATACCACGCAAGATTGCAACGGTGTCCTCGACCGAAGGCTCACCAACGAAAACCTGCTGGAAACGACGCTCAAGAGCGGGGTCCTTTTCGATGTTCTCGCGGTACTCATCCAAAGTGGTTGCGCCAACCATGCGGAGCTCGCCGCGGGCCAGCATGGGCTTGAGCATATTGCCCGCGTCCATTGCACCTTCGGAGCCGCCACCGGCACCGACGACCGTGTGAAGTTCGTCGATAAAAGTGATGATCTCACCATCGGATCGTTCGATCTCGTTAAGAACTGCCTTGAGGCGTTCCTCGAATTCTCCGCGGTACTTCGCACCCGCAACCATCCCTGTCAGGTCAAGAGCGATGAGCTTCTTGTTCTTCAGGGATTCGGGGACGTCGCCGGCGACGATTCGCTGAGCCAGACCTTCCACAACTGCGGTCTTACCAACGCCGGGTTCACCGATGAGAACAGGATTGTTCTTGGTTCGACGAGACAACACCTGGATCACGCGGCGAATCTCGCTATCACGGCCAATCACCGGATCCAGTTTTCCTTGGCGAGCCACCTCAGTGAGGTCACGACCGTACTTCTTCAGGGCCTCGAAGGAGCCTTCGGGATCGGCACTGGTAATAGGATCGGGGCGGAGCTCATCCAGAGCCTTTTGCAAGCGATCTGCGGTTGCGCCGTTTTCGCGCAGGATTTCGCCGGCGCTATCGTCATTTGCTGCCAGCGCAATGAGAAGGTGCTCGGTGGAGACATAAGCATCTCCCTTAGCGTCTGCGCTTTTACGGGCATCGTTAATCACTTGGATCAGGCCGCGCGAGGTTTGCGGCTGGGCGACACTCGAACCGCTGGTTGAGGGAAGTGCCACCAGCGCATTGCGCGTACGCGCACCGATTTGCTGCGGGTTTGCGCCGATTGCTTGAAGCAGGGAGTAGGCAATGCCCTCGCCCTGTTCAAGAAGTGCTTCCAAGAGGTGTAGGGAATCCACCTGCGGGTTCCCAGCGGCCTGTGCCGACTGGACCGCGCTGCTCACTGCCTCTTGGGCTTTGCTTGTAAATTGTTCAGTCATCATTCCTCCTGCCGCTCGTAATGGGCGGCTTTTTTCGTTCTGACTTACACAACGTCAACAAACTTGAGTCTATTCCACTCAACTTTATTTTTCTCCGCAAATCAGCATTCGAGTGCATATTTCACAAAAAAGAAAAGAACGCTGAGCTGAACACATAACACGCCAGCTCAGCGCTCTCCCACGCAAGAGCAGTTTTAATGCGTACGACGCAGGTAAATACCCAGACCGATCACGCTCAAGCCCAGCATTCCAACAACGCTCGCCCACGTCATCGCGTCGGGAGCCTTCGACAGGGCCACAGACTCACTAAAGCCCGTCATTCCAACCATCTTCACGCCGTCGGGAGAACAACTCACAGTGTATTCACCAGGGGTAAGCCCGGAGACAGTCCACTGATTAAGAGTGACTTGCATCGGATGTTCGCTACCATCAGCGCCCCGCAAGCTACACGTCTGCGCACTCCCGGAGGTGATCTGCACGACGTAACCGCCACTGGAATCAACCGTCACGCTTTGACTATTGGACACCTCACGAAGGCTCGACTGCATCGCCGAGAAATCCGTGCCAGAAAAGGCAATAGCAAAGAAGAGCACAGGGGCACATACAACGGACATGACAATACCGAGGAGAATGACCCAGCCTCCACGCTTACGCACGCGTGGCGCAGTTGGCACGGAAGAGGAATCAACAGGCGTCTGCGCGGGTGGCGCGTAGCCCAGCGGCCCGCCCGAGGTACGCAAACGGATTCTTCCGGACTCTCCTTCACGAGGCAGTCGCCGGCTAGGATCGTCACTTTCTTGCGCGGCAGGCAAGGTCGCGTCAGCAGAAGACGAAGGCGAGGCCTCGGCAGAGGGATCGAAGCGAGCAAAGCGCGGGGTACGCGCGGGGGCAACGACCTCACCGTACTGCTCCCAGGGAACCGCAGAAGGAGAAGAAGGGGCTGCGCTCTCTTGCGATTCATCCTGCCACTGCGGCGAACGGGCTCCGAAACGCGGCTGATCCTCAGCGGCCATCGCGATCCAATCGCGAGATCGTCGCACCTAGGCGTTCCTTGCGAAGTTCATCGACACCGGGAATCTCGAGAGGTTCAAGCTTGTGTCCACAAGCGCGCTCAAGGAGCAAATCAGCCAACTGCGGATTGCGGGCAAGAACTGGCCCGTGCAGGTAGGTGGCGATAATCGACCCCTGGACAGCACCGTCGATTGCTCGAGACTGTTCAGCTTCACCCTCGCCGCCTTGACGATCAGCGGGCAAGATCGAATTGCCGTTACCGAAAAGAACCCTGCCCAAGGGACGTGCCAGCGGCCCCAGGCGACTGCCACCACCGTGGTTCTCAAAACCT
>USHU01000016.1 GCA_900554605.1 uncultured Actinomyces sp. | reverse complement strand
CTGGGCTCCCAGGCCCACGACGAGATTATTCGAGCCGCTGATGGAACTCTCACGAGGGCCTCAAACCGCGCCGGCGGGATCGAAGGCGGAACATCGAACGGTCAAGCGATCGTCGTGCGCGCTGCCTTCAAGCCGATCTCAACCGTCCCCCATGCGTTGAGAACGGTTGATCTCGCGACGGGGGAGGACGCACGAGCTCTTCATCAGCGTTCTGATACCTGCCAGGTCGTCCCCGGTGCGGTGATCGCCGAGGCCGAAGTTGCCTTGGTTCTTGCCCGCGCTTTGAGTGATCATGCGGGTGGCAATTCCTTGGAGGAATGCAAGCGCAATCTTCAGGCTTACTGCGCGCGTATCAGTGAGCGGCTTGGACTGACGCAGTGAACCCGGCAGTGATCGTTCTCGTTGGGATGCCAGCGAGTGGCAAGAGCCGGGTCGGACGCGAGCTCGCCGCCGCACTTGGCGTCCAGCACCGTGACTCTGATTCACTCATTGAGAGTACTCAGGGGCGAAGCATTCCCGAGATCTTCGCCAACGATGGTGAGGATGTTTTTCGGGCAATCGAAGAAGAGGTCATTGCTCATGCCCTTGAACTTCCAGGCGTTCTATCTCTGGGAGGTGGTGCACTCATTAGTACGCGCACACGTGAACGTCTACGCGATCGGTGCGTGATCTACATCGAAGCTGAACTGAGCGAGTTACTTCGGCGCGCTGCGGGATCGGCGCGTCCGCTCCTCGCCGGAAACGCGGAAGAGCGCCTCAAAGAGCTTTGGGAACAACGAAAAGATTATTTCCATGAGGTTGCTTCAATAACTGTTCAGACGAATGCTGGTCCATCCCAAGAAGTCGTCCTTCAAGTCCTTAATGCTTTGGGAGAAAAAACCGTGGTTCGCACCATTCCTGTCGAAGTGGATCAACCCTACGATGTTGTGATCGGTCGGGATTTTCCTATCACCACCTTGACCGACAAGCTTCGTTCGAATGCGACGAAGCTCTTGATCCTGTGTGCGCCGCCGCTTCACAGCTATGCGCTTTCTATTGCACATAAACTTCAAGCTCAGGGCTACATGGCGATCACCCACGTTCTTCCTGATGGAGAAGATGCAAAGACAATCGAAAATCTTTCTGATCTTTGGGACCTCGCCGGACGCGAAAGAATCGGCCGAGCCGATTGCGTGATCGCGATTGGTGGGGGAGCAACGACCGATGTCGGGGGCTTCCTTGCAGCCTCCTGGCTTCGGGGAATTGACTTCATTGCGGTTCCAACGACGCTTTTGGGAATGGTCGATGCCTCAGTTGGTGGAAAAACCGGTATTAACACTGCGGTGGGTAAGAATCTCGTTGGTGCATTCCACTCTCCGCGTCGCGTTATCGTCGACCTTGACCATTTGAAGACACTGAGCAAGCACGACTACCGAGCGGGTTTGGGAGAGGTCGTCAAATGTGGTTTTATTGCGGATCCGCGAATCTTGGAGATTATTGAGTCTGATCCTGAGGCCATCTTTGATCCGAGCTCTGAGGTGATCGCTGAACTCATCGAACGCTCGATTGCCGTCAAAGCACGTGTAGTGAGCATGGATCTACATGAGAGTGGACCGCGCGAATTTCTCAACTATGGTCATACTCTTGCCCACGCCATCGAGAAGCTTGAGCACTTCGATTTCCGTCACGGAGAGGCAGTAGCCATTGGCTGCGTATTCGCGGCTCATCTTGCCCATCAGCGAGGTCTCCTAAGTGAAGAAGACGTCCGACGTCACGAGCACGACTTTGCTTGTCTTGGGTTACCGACGCACTATCAGGATGCGTCAATCGAAGATCTTCTCAACGTCATGCTTTCCGATAAGAAGGTGCGCGCCGGAGTCTTGAGGTTCGTACTTCTTGACGGGATTGCGAATCCTGTGACTCTTCCTATTACTCCCGATGAAGTACGCGCATGCGCTGACTCAATGGGGATGAAGCGTTGAACTCCTCAATTTCCCCTCAGCTGGTTTTGGTGGGTACGTCGGGGAGCGGGAAGACGACGATTGGGCGTGAAATCGCGGCTCGATGCGGGTTCAATCTGACCGAAGATATCGATATTCTTCAATCGGAGTATTCGCGTTCATTCGGCGAACTCATCGTGGATGAAGATTTCCCATTTGATCGCGCACTTGAAGAGGCCGGTGAGCGGCTTTTGAGCGGCGGATGCGATATTGCGGTGCTCTCACCATCACAGGCGCGCCATCAAAGGATAATTGACCGACTCATTGCCTTGAAGGAACAGGGGACGGCGGTTGTTCTTCTCCAGCTTCCGATTGATCAGGCTGCACGACGGGTTGGCCTCAATGCTCCGCGCTCGGTGGGCCTTGGTGCCCCACGCTCGCAATTTGCGATGATGACCCGAGAATTGGACCGAACCTACCTTGAGTTTGCAAGTTTTTCTTGTGACACTGGTTCAAAAACTCCGAGTGAGGTAGCGGAGAACATCATCGTGGCGTGTAAGATGGCCACGGTTTAAACTCACCCGATTTGGGAGGACTTTTATAGTGGCTACGACAAATGATCTGAAGAACGGCCTCGTCATGGTGATTGACGGCCAGCTGTGGCAGGTTGTCGAATTCCAGCACGTGAAGCCGGGTAAGGGCCCTGCCTTCGTGCGTACCAAGATCAAGAATGTTCTGTCTGGCAAGACCGTTGACAAGACCTTCAATGCGGGCGTCAAGATCGAGACCGCTACTGTCGATCGTCGAGACATGACGTACCTGTACCAGGACGGTACCGATTACGTTTTCATGGATGCATCTACCTACGAGCAGATCAACGTTCCCGCCGAGGTCGTTGGTGATGCCCGCAACTTCATGATTGAGAACCAGGATGTCATTGTTTCTCAGCATGACGGCGCTGTTCTGTTCATCGAACTTCCCGCAACTGTCGTTTTGACGATCACCCACACCGAGCCCGGCTTGCAGGGCGATCGTTCTTCTGCTGGCACCAAGCCTGCAACGCTCGAGACCGGCTACGAGATTCAGGTTCCTCTCTTCATGGAAGAAGGAACGCGAGTCAAGGTTGATACCCGTGATGGCTCTTACTCCGGACGCGTGACCGACTGATAATGTCCCACAAGAAGCACCAATTCACTTCTCGGACGAAGGCTCGCAAGCGTGCTGCCGACGTTGTTTACGAGGCCGATCAGCGCGGTATGGGTAGGAATGCGACCGTGCTGCGCGACCTCCTTCGTGAACGCAAGGTGATCACCGCTGCGCTGACTCCGCTGCCCGACTATTCGATTCAAATTATCGAAGGTGTCGCGGATGAGCTGTATCGGATTGATCGTCTCATTGACTCTCATGCTCGAACGGGCTTGGATCGAATTCCTGCGGTTGACCGTGCAGTTTTGCGCGTCGCGGTGTGGGAGATGCTGTCGAACTCTGAAGATGTTCCTCCGGTAATTGCGATTGACGAGGCGATCTCCATCGTCAAGTCGATTTCCACCGAAGAATCCGCGGGCTTTGTCAACGCGATTCTTGATGCCATTCGCCGAGACATTGAATCACCGAGCTGGTCTCGTCAATCTGTTCAAGAATCTGAAGAAGCCATCGACGATGAGCTCAGTGCCGATGAAATGAACGAATTGGATGATCTCTTAGACGAGTACTAAAGCGTCGAAGTGTGTAAACGGGGTGTCCGAAGACACCCCGTTTATCATTTGTAAGCCATTCAGCCAATGTGAGATGCAACACGTTTAGGTGATCTGTGTTGGCATAGAGATGCCGACACATTGTCAGGAACAGTGAAAACTCTTGACTTTTCTTTATCCACCCAATCATCGAGTTGTTGACAAATCTGATGCGCATCCGATGCAGGTCAGCGGCAGTTTCTCGTGCAGAATCGTGCGCATGATGGCGCTGAGAGGCAAGAATATTCGAGTTGTTTTTTAGATTCGCTAGGGCATTAATTGCGAGCTTTCGATGATCGTGTCAGTCACCTCACGCCTAGAAATTCGCGATTTGTCGGTTGCATTTGCACCAAAAATCATCAAGAAAGTGCGATGCTATTCCTGTCAGGGGAATCTAGAAAAGGAGCGTAGTGAGATGGCACTGCCAGATCTAACTCCGCAACAGCGAGCCGAGGCTCTAGAAAAGGCGACGCGCGCTCGTCGTCGGCGCGCTGAGGTGAAGAATGCGCTCAAGTCGCGAGAGCTCACTCTTTCAGAGGTCATTGATATGGCCGCTAGTGACGAAGCTATCGCGAAAATGAAGGTGCGTTCTTTGCTCGAGGCCCTGCCCAGAGTCGGTGTAAGTACCGCCGAAGCGCTCATGAACGAGATTAAGATTGCGCCTTCAAGGCGCGTTCGCGGTCTTGGGCAGGTTCAGCGAGAAGAACTGATTCGTCGCTTCGGCTGAAGTTTTTGCTTCGCTGTGGCAGCATACAGGCATGTCTACTTCCAAAGTTACTGTTCTCGCCGGCCCGACGGCTGTCGGCAAAGGTACCGTTATTGCACGCTTGCGTGAGCGTTTTCCTCAAGTTGAGCTTTCAGTCTCAATGACGACACGTTCACCTCGCCCGGGTGAAGTAGATGGAGTGCACTACCACTTTGTGTCCGAAGAAGAATTTGTTCGCCTTGTCGACGCAGGACAAATGCTTGAGTGGGCACTTGTTCACGGGAAATATCATTATGGGACTCCGCGGGGGCCTGTTGACGATGCTGTGAAGAGGGGAGTGCCTTTCCTGCTCGAGATTGATATTGCGGGAGTGCGTCAAGTTCGGCAGTCTTTGCCTGATGCCCGGTTTGTTTTTCTTGCGCCTCCGTCGTGGGACGAGCTCGTTGCTCGCCTTGTGAAGCGAGGCACTGAAGATGCTGCAGAGCAGGAACGTCGTCTTCTCACGGCAAAGACTGAGCTTCAAGCCGAAGATGAGTTTGATGTCACTGTTGTCAATGATGATTTGGAAACCGCCGTCGAGGAACTGGCCCAAATCATGGGGCTAGAATAGACTTTAGTTCTTGCCCGTTACTTCAGGAGAGATTTGCATGTCCGGAATTGTTGCACAGCCAGAAGGTATCACCTACCCGCCGATTGACGATCTACTTGAGCACGTTGATTCGAAGTATGCCTTGGTGATCTTTGCTGCCCGTCGTGCACGTCAGATCAATTCCTACAACATTCAGCTGGAACAGAACATGATCCAGTTTGTTGGCCCCGTTGTCGATACTGAAGTTGACGAGAAGCCTTTGGCAATCGCACTTCGTGAGATTGATGAAGGCCTGTTGACCCTTGAGTCAGCACCTCAAGCCTGAGCACAAGCCCGCACACATCGTTCTCGGTGTTTCGGCGGGCATTGCTGCATATAAAGCCGCATACCTGCTTCGCTTGCTCCAAAAGGAGGGCTTCGCAGTCTCGGTTGTCCCTACCCCTGCGTCTCTTGAGTTTGTCGGCAAGGCTACGTGGGAAGGCCTCACGCAGAAAAGCGTCTTCACCGATGTTTTTCATGGTGGAGGTGCTGATCATGTGGAGCTTGCTCGCAATTGCGATGCGCTTGTTATCGCGCCGGCTACCGCTGACCTCATTGCTCGTGTTGCGCACGGACAGGCAAACGACCTCCTTTCTACAACCGTTCTAGCGAGTTCGTGTCCGGTTATCGTGGCTCCGGCGATGCACACGCAGATGTGGAACGCCTCGGCGACGCAGGAGAATATCAAAACCCTTCAAGAACGTGGGTTTATTATCGTCGGTCCAGAGAAGGGCGATTTAGCTTCGGGGGATTCGGGCGCCGGGCGAATGAGCGAGCCGGAAGATATCACTGCTCAGCTCACTCGCATTCTTGCTTCGCGCGGCGAGCTCTTCGGTAAGAGAATCATCGTTACTGCGGGTGGTACTCGCGAGGCACTTGACCCAGTTCGATTCCTCGGGAATCGTTCCAGCGGTCGACAAGGAATCGAGATTGCCAAGGAAGCTGCGCGGCGTGGTGCGGAGGTCACTCTGCTCGCCTCCAATATCGATCCTTCGCTCCTTCCGCATCAGTGCACTGTTATCCAAGCATCTAGCGCCGCCAAAGTTTACTCGGAGCTTTTTGAAAGACTCGAGTCGTGTGACGCACTGGTCATGGCTGCGGCGGTCGCGGATTATCGACCAAAGGCTCCCGCGGCCTCGAAAATCAAAAAAGAAGAGCAGGGCATGGCGCCGCCAACAATCGAATTGGAAGAAACTACGGATATTCTCAAGGCCGTTACTTCTTCACCTCAACGCCCCCCGGTTGTCGTCGGATTCGCGGCAGAAACCGGCGATACGCAGACCGTCCTTGAATATGGGCGAGCGAAAGCACGGCGAAAAAACGCTGACTACTTAGCAGTGAACTGCGTGGGGGAGAGCCTAGGCTTCGGGGACGTTCCGAACTATGTCTACGTCATGGATGCCCAGGGTTCGCTTGTAACCCAAGGAGGCGGGACGAAAGCCGACGTTGCCCGTACCTTAGTTGATTTAATCGCCCAACGGCTAACTACGATAGAAGCGTGAGTGACGTGAGAAAATACTTTACTTCTGAATCCGTGACTGAAGGTCATCCAGATAAGGTCTGCGATCGCATCTCTGATTCAATTTTGGACGCGCTTCTCGAGGCGGATCCGCGCTCTCGCGTGGCGGTAGAAACTATGGTGACCACGGGCTTGGTGCACGTAGCGGGAGAAGTTTCGACGGATGCATACGTTGAAATTCCTCAAATCGTACGCGAGCAGATTCTTGAGATCGGATATGACTCCTCCTGCATGGGTTTTGACGGAGCATCCTGCGGCGTTTCGGTCTCGATCGGCGCTCAAAGTAGCGATATCGCCCAGGGCGTTGACCACTCACTCGAAACGCGTACATCCTCAAGCGAGGACCGCCGTGAATCACAAGGCGCCGGCGATCAAGGAATGATGTTCGGTTATGCCTCTGACGAGACGCCCGACTTCATGCCGGCTCCGATTTGGCTTGCCCATAAGCTCGCCGAGCGCCTCGCGTACGTTCGTCACAAGGGAATTGCCCACGGCCTACGTCCCGACGGCAAGACACAGGTCACGCTGGCATATGACGAACAGGGAGTTCCCCGCGAACTTGATACCCTCGTCATTTCAACGCAGCACGATCCCGAACTTTCGATGAACGACCTAGATGAGCAGCTGCGAGCCTTGGTCGTTACTCCGGTCCTTGAAGAAGCTGGCTTGGAGCTCTCGACTTCTTCGATGAAACTTTTGGTCAATCCCTCTGGGCGCTTCGTCATCGGCGGACCCGCGGGTGATGCTGGCCTGACCGGACGCAAGATCATCGTTGATACCTACGGTGGCATGGCCCGTCACGGGGGCGGAGCGTTCTCGGGTAAGGATCCTTCCAAGGTTGACCGTTCTGCCGCCTATGCTGCTCGGTGGATTGCAAAGAACATCGTCGCTGCCTTACGCAATTGGTCGCGCGCACCCGGTTGGTTTGTACGTGGAAACCTTTGAAACCGGGCGTGTGAGCGATGATGCTTTGACCGACGCGATTACTCGCTGCTTTGATCTTCGCCCGGCCGGTATCATCGAGGACCTTGACCTGCTCCGTCCAATTTATGCACGTACCTCCTCATACGGGCATTTTGGCCGCAATATCTTCCCGTGGGAACAGACTGATCGAGTATCGATGCTGAAGGATATTCTCGGATGAACGAGCTTGAGCAGTCGTCGCGAGCACCGCACCGGGGGACTGCCATCGAGATGGCAATTTCCGGTGTCATCGGCCTGTGTGCTTCCTTTGTTCTTTCAATCGAAGCATGGCAGCTTGCTTCCGATGATGGCCGCAGGTTTAGTTGCGATGTCTCTTCAGTCCTCTCATGTTCAGCTGTTGCTTCGACACCGCAGGCGCGCGTGCTGGGATTCCCCAACGCTTTCCTCGGGATCTTCTTCGAGGCCATTGTGCTGGCAGTTTCTTTTGCCCTCATCGCGGGGGTTCGCTTTCCCAAGTGGTACATCCTGTGCGTAGAAGCGCTCTACACAATTGGCGTGCTCTTTGCCTATTGGCTCTTCACTCAGTCGTACTTCGTCATTCATGTTTTGTGTCCGTGGTGTTTGCTGATCACAATTACAACAACTCTGGTTTGGTTTGGATTGACTCGGGTGTGTATTAAGCAAGGCGTGCTGCCAGCTCCGAAGTGGTGGAAAGCAGTCATGAAGTCCGGTGGCGACTGGCTCGTCGCTGTCCTGGTGATCACCGGTATCCTCGCAATGATCGCCTTCAGGTACGGTCCTCTTCTCTTCGGATAACTCAGATCAGACTGAATCGGTCTCCAAATGCCAGTGCCATGTGATGAACTAGAGGCATGGTGATGGAAGAAATCGCGCTCCCAGGCTTCCAGCTCGAGGACAGCGAGCCTCGACTGGTTGCCCGTGTGTACGTTGATACGGATCTTCCGCACTTGGATCGTCCCTTGGACTATCTGGTTCCCAACGCTTGGGAGAATATCGATCTTGCGGGATATATCGTTCAGGTTCCCTTGAGCGGTTCAAAACGCATGGGATGGGTTCTTTCATGCGAACGCGTCGATACTCCAAGTCCAGCCATCCGCGAACTGATAGACGTGGTTTCTACGTGCGCTGTCGTGGCCCCGCAGACTTTCTCGCTTGCTCGATATATCGCCGACCGCTATTTATCGACTGTCTCCGCGGTCCTCAGCCTCGCGGTTCCGCCACGACGAGCATCCGTCGAAAAAGAGAAACACGTTTCCTTTTGCGAAGAAATCAAGAAGCAGAGTGAGGTCAGTGCGTGGACGGCCTACCCTTACGGAGCAAACTTCATTGAGCATGTAGAGCAGGGCGACCATCCACGCTGTGTCTGGACTTCGATTCCGGGACGCTCCTCACGAGAAATCGCTGAACTCGCCAGCGCAAGCTTGAGGTCCAAGCGTTCCACATTGATCATTACACCTACGCAGCGTGCGGCACAGCGTCTGAGCTGCGAGATTGAAGAGCATCTTTCGGTCCCCATTGCACTTTACACTGCAGAGCAATCCGCCGTTGAACGTTATCGGATTTACCGACAAAGCAGCCAAGGCTCGCATCGCATTGTCATTGGTACGCGTTCAGCAGCGTGGCTTCCCCTGAAAGACCTAGGTTTGATCATTATCTGGGGCGATGGAGACGATCACCTTCGAGAGATTCGCAATCCGCGTACGGATGCACTCGATATTGCGGTTGCACGCGCGCACCTTGAACACGTTGCAATGGCTGTGGGCAGTTTTAGTCGTTCGGTGAAGGCCCAGTATCTTGTGGCGCGTAAGTGGGCGATTTCCCTGAATCCGGATAGAGAAGTGCTGCGTCAATCAACTGGGCGTTTCTTTGTGTCCGATGCCCTTGACGATGAACGCCAGGGGAGTGCAGCACATGCTTTGCTTCCGCCCGATGCGTATGCATGTATTCGCCGAGGCCTCACTGAAGGCCCAGTACTCATCCTCGCCCCACATTCGGGTTATATTCCCGTTGTTGGTTGTCAGCGCTGCGCAGCACCAGCGCGTTGTGAAATATGTTCGGGGCCGCTCAAAGTATCACGCGATCAGAGCATCGTCTGTTCGTGGTGTTCACGGGCAGCACATAACTGGAGATGTATGAAATGCCAAGGGACCGCTTTGCGGTGGTGGCGGATTGGCTCTGAACGCATTGGTGAAGAGGTCGGGCGTTCCTTCACACAGGTTCCGTTGCTTATTTCTCAGGGCGTTGATGAGCAGCGCCCCGCAATCAATTCCTCTCCGCGAATTGTTGTCGCTACGCCAGGTGCACAACCCGATTCCGACTCGGGCTACGCGGCTTTGATCATTCCCTCTGCAGCGGCATTGGCCTCACGACCGGAACTTTGGGCGCCCGAAGAAGCGCTTCGCCGGTGGCTCACAACAGCAGCTCTGGTTCGGCCGCAAGGCCAGATTTGGGTCTCTGCGGGATTGGATCGACCTCTTGCGCAAGCGTTGATTCGTTGGAATCCCGAAGACTACATTCAGCGTATTTTGGACGAACGCCACGTACTCCGTTTCCCGCCCACCGCTTCCATTGTTGCAATTGACGGCCCCGAAGATCAGCTCAATACCTTCTGCAAAGACCTACCCGCTGAGCTGATCGGCATCGTTGACGCACCACACAGCGATAAACGCACAGTGAATCAGGGAAGCCGCCGTGCGCTCATTCGATGCGACACCGAAGAATATCCGAAACTTGCACGTGTCCTGCGTGAGCGCTTGGGAGTACGTTCAGCGCGCAAACTCTATCCTCTACGACTGACATTGAATCCCCCTGAACTGTTCTGAAGAACCGCTAGACTATGCCTGTGCGAATTGTTTTTGCTGGTACCCCCGAAGCGGCGCTGCCGACCCTCAATGCCCTGGTCACGTCTTCTCATGAAGTCGTCGGAGTGATTACTCGACCGCCTGCGCGAAGCGGTCGCGGACGTGCACTTGTTCCGTCTCCTGTGGCATCACGCGCAGCCGAGCTTGGTATTGACCTGTATGAAACTTCCTCGCTGAAGAGTGACGAGGCATATGAGCGTATTGCTCATTGGAAGGCTGATATCGCAGTCGTTGTTGCCTACGGCGCGTTGATCCCACTGCGTATTCTCAATATGCTGCCCCACGGTTGGCTCAATCTGCATTTTTCGGATCTTCCGGAATTTCGCGGTGCAGCACCCGTTCAATGGGCGATCCTTTCGGGGTGCGAAGAAACCGCTTCATGCGTATTCCAGCTCGAAGAGGGCCTTGATACAGGCCCGGTCTTCTCGCGATTTCCCGTTGCTATCGAGAATCAAACCAGCGGCGAGCTCCTTGAAGAGATGGCGCTTGCAGGATCTCGGCAGGTTGTTGAAGTCGTCGATTCGATTGCCTCCGGCAGCGCGCATTCTCAGCCGCAGATCATCGATCCAGCTATTGAGCTTCACTATGCCCGGCGTTTAGAAGCTACTGATGGTGCTATTTCCTTCGCTGATAGCGCTCGGCAGACGTGGCAGCAGATTCGTGCTGTTATTCCAAGCCCCGGTGCCTTCACGCTCTTGAATGGCCAACGTCTCAAGCTTGGCAAAGCTTCCCTGACTGATGTCCCGACTCCTGGCCCTGGACGTTTGATCATTTCGAAGAAGAGCGTTCTCGTAGGGTGCGCTGATTTCTGCCTCGAGCTCGGTGAAGTTGCCCCCGCGGGCAAGAAGTGGATGGAAGCTGCTGCATGGGCTCGTGGTGCCAGGCTGAATGACGATGCCCGTCTAGGCGAGGGGCTCGAGCACTGATGGCGACTCACAGGTACTCCGACGGCTATCGCTCGTTTCGTGAGGCAGATGCACCGCGGCAGATTGCGTACGAAGTTCTGCGCTTGGTTCGCGAAGAAGACGCCTACGCGAACCTTGTACTTCCGAAGGTACTTAAGGACTTCGAGCACAGGGCACACATCGATCAACGAGATCGTGCTTTCGCAGTTGAACTCACGTATGGTTCACTGCGCGAACAAGGATTCCTCGACTGGGTGATCGGGCGAAATTCCACGCGTCCCCTGGCCCAGATCGAGGGAGCAATTGTCGACGTCCTTCGTTTGGGAGCCTATCAGCTCTTGCGAATGCGAGTGCCTGACCATGCCGCGGTTTCCCAGACCGTCGATTTGGCGCGCCAGTATCTCAGTGCCGGTCCCGCAAAGTTTATTAATGCTGTTTTGCGTTCGATTATCCGAGAAGGCGATGACGTGCGGCGTGAAGCACTCGACGCATGTGATCCGACGCAGCGCCTTGCAATCGAGTATTCGCACCCGCAGTGGATGGTCGAAGAATATACGAAAGCACTCGTGGCTAATGGCTGCGAAGCCTCCGAAATTCGCGAACTTTTGGCGGCGAACAATCGAGCTCCTTACGTTTCTTTGGTTGCACGCCCGGGGTTAATCGATGTTGATGAGCTCGCTGATCAATGCGACGAATATTTGCATACGCGCATTGCCGACGGCGAGGTTTCACCCTATGCGATTCTCCTCGAATCTGGGGATCCAGCGCGCATTCCTGCGATCCGGCAGCGCAAGGCCGCAGTCCAAGATGAAGGTTCGCAGCTTGCAGCCATCGTCGCGGCGTCTGTCCCGGTGGAGGGCTCGGATACCCACTGGCTCGACCTGTGTGCGGGACCGGGCGGGAAAGCCGCATTGTTTGCTGCCATTGGTCAGCCCCGAGGCGCGTACCTTATTGCCAACGAGATCCACCCACACCGAGCACGCCTCGTTGAACGCACCCTCGAACACCTTGATAACACAGAGGTCGTGTGCGCTGACGGAACACAATTCGGTGGAGAGACGTCCCGCTGGCAATTGGGCACTTTCGATCGCGTGATCATTGATGCGCCGTGTTCTGGTTTA
>USHU01000015.1 GCA_900554605.1 uncultured Actinomyces sp. | reverse complement strand
AAAGCCTCTGATCCCCCGTTGGCTTGCACAAGCCGGGTATGGATCGTGGGCGATCATCGGCGTACTTATCGTGATCTCCGCCGTTGTCTTCGCAATCGCCCAAGCAACGCCGGTATTTGTTGCAATTTTTGTTGCCCTGCTGCTCACCGCGATTTTGAATCCTTTGACGAATTACCTTAACCGGTGGGTGAACCGCTGGATTGCAGTTTTCGCTGCGCTCTTCGCTTTTATTGGAACCTTTGTTGCGCTGATGACGCTTGTCGTGTCCTCGATCGCGGGACAGTGGCCGAATCTTCTTTCAGAAGTGAGTAATGGTCTGGGAAAGCTCTCTGATCTTGTTGCTCGTCTGCATCTCCCTTTCCAGATCCCGCTCAATGATCTCAGCCATTTAAACGAAACTCTTATTGCGCAAGGCAAGAACTTTATCGCGTCCAATTGGTCAGGACTGCTCAGCGAGACTCTAGCGAATGTTTCCAATGCTGCGGTCGTCGCCTCGGTATTGGTCCTCGCCTTCTTCATCACGATCTTCTTCTTGCACTCCGGCGGACAGATGTGGGACTGGTTCGTCTCCTTACTCCCCTATCACCGACGCAAGATCACCAATCGAGCTGCGCAAGCAGGCTGGAGCACCTTCTCCGGCTATGCGCGAGGAACAATGCTGGTAGCCGGAACAGACGGCCTCTTTGCTGGAATTTTCCTCCAATGCATCGGGGTCCCCGTTGCACCCGCTCTCGGTATTTTGGTTTTCATCGGTGCTTTCATCCCTCTGATTGGCGCCCCCACGGCAATGATCCTTGCAATGATCGTTGCTCTTGCAGCAAAGGGCATTATTACAGCAGCTATCGTCGGTCTGGGAATCGCACTGATTGGCCAGATCGAAGGGCATATTCTCCAGCCGCTCATCATGGGACACCAAGTTTCTCTCCATCCGGTCGTCGTCGGTATCGGCGTCATGGTGGGAACCTTCACCGCTGGACTCCTCGGCGCGATCATCGCGATTCCGATTATTGCGGTTGCTTGGGCGATCTTCGCTGAGCTTTATACCCCGCGCGAACGTAGCTAGCTAGCGGCACGAAAGTTTCAACGGAAATCTCGAGAGCTCAAACGCAGCTGAGTAGAAAACGGATAGATCCGAAAAGCTCGGACGCTTCGCGTACCATAAGCATTTTCGCAGTAGCCATCTACGACTACCGCAGATGCCATCACTTCACGTCGATGTTGCTTCCACGTCGCCTCTGTAACTGTCACGTTGACGCTGCCGCTCTCGTCTTCCAAGCTGAGAAAGAGTACCCCGCCTCCGCTGCACGGACGCTGTCGATGCGTGATAATTCCCGCAACTCTGATCCTCGAGTGATTTTCTTGACGGAGAATCTCGCAGGCCGGAATTACTCCCTGTGCGTTCATCTGTTTTCGGATCAACGCAAAAGGATGGCTCGTAACAGATAGGCCCATGGCTTCATAATCCAGATTCATCTGCGCAACAGAATCGAGCGGTGGAAGGGAAGGAAGATGATATTCCATCCCAAGTCCTTCCAACATCGGTTGATACTCCTTCTCTTCGCCACCATCTTGTCCTAAGACACCACTGGCCCAAATTCCTTCGCGACGCTGATATCCCATTGAATCGACAGCACCAGCTTGAGATAGCCGTTCAAGATCTGTGCTGCGAAGCCTAGCGCGCGAGGCAAGATCCTCAAGATCTTGATAGGGGCCTTCCTCACGCCCTCGGAGGATCCTTTTGATGCTCCCCTGATCGAGGCCTCGGATCATATCGAGGCCAAGAACGATCCCCCACTCGGGATGGATATCAACCAGCCCTTCTTTGCCCTCCATTCCTATTCCGCATGCTTCCTGTGCTCGCTCAGCACCAATGATCTGCACAATCTTACTCAGCGGAAGTACCTGCGTGGACTCTAGCGAAAGGTTCACGTCAGGTGCGCACACACGCAAGCCGTGGCCTCGTGCATCGTGAACAAGAGAGGAAGGGGAATAAAAACCCATGGGCTGATGAGAAAGGATCCCCGCATAAAAGTGCTCGGGATAGTGGACCTTAAGCCAAGCGGACGCATAAACGATATAGGCGAAAGAAAAAGAGTGCGATTCAGGAAAGCCAAAGTCGGCAAATCCCTGGACCTGCCGAAAGACCTCTTCGCAAATATCCATCGGGATACCCCGATCTTTCATCCCTTCAATGAAAGGCCCTCGCAATTTTTTCATTTTCTCCGCACTACGAGAAGAGCCCATGGCTCGGCGCAATTCATCAGCCTGAGCGGCAGAAAAGCCAGCAACATCCATAGCAATGTGCATCATCTGTTCTTGAAAGAGAGGAACTCCCAAGGTCTTTTCTAAGGCCGGACGTAGAAGAGGATGAAGATAGCTCACCCTTTCTTCCCCCCGACGACGGCGCAAATATGGATGCACCGATTCGCCTTGAATAGGACCGGGACGAATGAGAGCGACTTCAATGACAATGTCGTAAAAGCAACGCGGCTGGAGCCTGGGCAAAGTATTCATCTGCGCGCGAGATTCAACTTGAAAGCCTCCCATCGTGTCTGCCGCGCACAACAAGTCATACACTCGCGGGTCTTCGTCTTCGAGTTCATAGAGGGAAAGAATTTTTCCTTGCGAATTTCGAATTCCTTCCTTCTCAAGAGACTCAAAAATCGATCCCAAGGCTCCAAGCATTCCCAGTCCAAGGAGGTCAAACTTCACCAATCCGGCGTCTGCACAATCCTCCTTATCCCATTGGATCACGCTTCTCCCCCGCGTTTTTGCCCAACGAATGGGGCAGATCTGGCTCACGGGATGCTTGCTGAGGATCATCCCTCCGGAGTGAATCCCCATATGGCGCGGAAGCCCGCTCAAAAGCTGGGCACAGGTGCTAAGCATCATCTGCGAAGGGGCCGTGTCTGTTCTGCGGCTTTCTTCCCTTCGCTGAGCTCGGCTTGGAACGTGAGCCGCGTCAATTCCCAGAGCCCTGGCAGCGTCTTTATAGGCCAATTGCGAACGGTATGTAATCACTGTTGCCACTTGAGCGGCACGTCTTCTTCCATAGCGTTGGTAGACATATTGGATGACTTCTTCACGGCGGGCACTGTCGATGTCGATATCAATGTCCGGGGCTCCTGAGCGTCCCGGGGAAAGAAAACGTTCAAAGAGCATTCGATGGCGAATAGCATCAACTGCTGTAATCCCAAGGCAATAGCAGACGGCAGAATTCGCTGCAGAACCACGTCCTTGGCACATAATTCCCCGCCTTCGACAAAAATCTACGATGTCGTAGACGATGAGAAAATAGCCAGCAAAGTCAAGCTGTCCGATAATCGACAGTTCATGGTCAATGACCTCCCACGCGTGCGGGTTGGTGGATCGGGGACCATAGAGTTCCTGCGCTTTTGCATAGGAAAGCGCAGTGAGCCAAGAAATTGTTGTATGTCCTTGAGGAACCTCCGTCTCGGGCAAATCCCAGGTATCAAATGACATCGGGTAATAGCATTCACGCGCAATTCCAGCGGCGTTGGAAACCGCCTGAGGAGCCATGCGATGAAGAGCGAGCATTTCTTCTGCGCTCTTCAAAAAAGAATGCTGGGCTGGAAGAAGATAGCGAATCTCATCCAAAGATTTGCTTTGTCTGAGAGCACATAGAAGGTCCGCTCGATACTTTGATCCCGGTGAAGCCATGGTGACGCCACCGGCAGCAGCTAGAGGAAGTCGATGTTTGTGCGCGAGATCAGCAAGTTCGACCCCCATGTCATCTTCCCCGGGCCGCAGCACGCTTTCAACGATGATGCGCTCGCGCCCGAACAGGGAAATGAGGTCATTGAGAAAACGATCAGCTTGGTTTCTTCCCTGCGCATGCAAAATTCGTCTGAGAGGCCCGCGGACACCTCCCGTTAGAATCCGTATATCCTGCGCATTTTCGGCGATATTTTCGAGGCCGTGGCTGGGGTTTTCGCCTTCAACATCCTCAAGTGTTCGTTCGCTCATCAGCGAGCACAGATCTCGATATCCATCGTGAGATGTTGTGAGGATTGGTAAGCGAATTCCGGTATCTTCCCATCCACAAGGGAGCCCCCAGCCAGGTGATCCTATCGAGGCGTTGCCATCGTAGCGAGAAAACTGAGCGGTAGAAAGAGTGAGCTCGGTTCCAATAATCAACGGGAAAGATGACTCGCGCGCAGCCTGCAAGGAGCGGATCAGGGAGTACATTCCATCGCGCTCTAGCAGAGCAAGAGCGTCAAGACCGAGCTGCTTAGCGCAGAGGATGTAGTCTTCGGGAGCATCTGCTCCCTCTAAAAACGTGAAGTAGGAGTGCGCGTGTAACTCAGCATAAGGATGGGAAACCACCCCCCTATTATATCGAACAGGTGTTCGATAGCTATTACTGGGGTTTCACTCTCCCACTCCCAAAAGTTCGATCAATTGATCGATATCCATCCTCTGAGTACTCTCATCACCAACATCATCAACGACGGTATCGATCAGCCTTTGCTTATGCGCCTGAAGCTGACAAACTTTCTCTTCAATCGTATCCTGGGCAACTAGTCGATAAACATTGACCGCACGACTTTGCCCGATCCGGTGTGCACGATTAATCGCCTGAGCTTCAACAGAAGGATTCCACCAAGGGTCCATGATGTAGACATAGTCTGCTTCAGTGAGCGTGAGCCCAACTCCCCCAGCCTTCAGCGAGATGAGGAAAACAGATCCTTCTCCTCTACGAAATTTTGCGATAACATCCTCACGCTTTCGCGTCTTTCCTTCAAGGAGAAGACACGAAATTCCGCGCTGTTTCAGAGCGCTATCGATTCGTTCAAGAAAACTCACGAATTGACTAAAAACAAGTACCTGGTGACCTGCAGGAACAATTTGTTCTAGGTGCGAACACAGCAGATCAATCTTTGCAGAACCAACCCCCTCGTAGCGCTCATCAACAAGAGCCGGATCAAGGGAAAGCTGTCGCAGCCGTGTGAGTGCAGCAAGAACTTCAAATCGTCCTTGAGCCCCTTCATTGTTGAGCTGAATACGAAGGAGTCGAGCACGTTCACGAGTGAGGTAACGGTCGTAAATCTGACGTTGTCGCCCTTCTAAGGGAACGGGAAGTAGCGTTTCAATACGATCGGGAAGTTCAGGTGTCACTTCTTCTTTCGTACGACGAAGGATGAATGGGGCAATCAGCGTATGCAAAAGTTCTAAAGCACTGTCTTGCCGAGTCCCTTCAATGGGGCGTCGAAATTTCTCATTGAAGTGCGAATGCGTCGACAGGAGACCGGGGACGCTCAAAGACATCAGTGACCACAGGTCCTCGAGTGAATTTTCAATGGGAGTTCCGCTGACGCAAATTCTCCAGGGAACCTGGAGTTCTTTCACACTTCGATAGAGCATCGTGCGCGGATTCTTGAGAACCTGCGCTTCATCGATGACGAGTCCACTGAGCGTGCGGTTATCCCACAACAGGTGGTCCATTCGGAAGAGCGTGTGTGAAGTAATGACGATGTTCGATTGCGAGATCTCAGCCCAAGCAAGTGGATTTCGCTGATGTGAGGCGCGAAGCACGCATGTCCTGAGCTGCGGAAAACAGCGCTCGGCTTCATTTGCCCAGCTTGAAATGACGCTGGTCGGAACAAGAATCAAGACGGGTGATTCAAGACTTCCTTCCTCACGAAGAGCATCGATTGCTGCAAGGACCTGCCTGGTTTTTCCCAGCCCCATATCGTCGGCAAGAATACATCCAAAACCAGAGGAAATCCGGCTGCGAAGCCAGTTACGACCTTCAAGCTGATACGGGCGAAGACGAGGGTCTTGATCTTGATCCGTATGGGACTGTGCGCGCAGCGCAAGTTGTTTTAGGGCCGAAGTTCGAGAGCGCCATTGCAGGTCTTCTTGTGCGACATCAACTGTCTGACTCAGTCTTTCCCATAGCCCAAGTTGTGAGGTATGAAGACGAATATCATCAATCGAACGCGATCGCGTCAGTTGCGCAGCTCCACGAAGCAGAACGCGAAGGCGCTCGACGTCGATACCTTCAAGGCGCGCCCATTGTCCGTCATTAACACGAATGTATTCTTCACCTGAAGAAAGTGCCTTCAAAACTCGTGAAATTGGAATTTTTTCGTTACCAACTTGGATCGCGACGTGAAGCCCCCACCAATCCGGAGAATCTGTTGCTTCGATAGCAGCAGTAACAGTCGCCGCCTCTTCAGTGAGGGTTAATTGCCTGAGGCTATCGTCGATATCCCAATGCACCGATGAGAACGGCCAGGCTCCAATCTCTTGTATAAATGCGGGGACTTGGGGAAGCGGAATAAGAAGGCCCTGTGCACTTGGATGAAGCGATGCCGAGGCGAAATAGCGTCGTAGGAGAGCGTGCGCATCATTAAAGTCGCGCTGAATGTCCTCATCAAGCTGTGAAATCTTTGTCTGGGGAGACAAAATGACGCGGAAACATTTATTTCTGAGGTGATATTCCAGCGCCCATTCGATCTGCGCACACACGCGGTTTTTGGGATGCAAAATGAGTAGGAGCTTCGGCTGGCAGTTTTCTACAGGGAAGGTTCCCGTCGATGAGGTGCACTCAAAACGCTCGCGTAATAGTGGCAGCCATTTGAAGAGGAAATCTCCAATGCTTTTAATCGGGATCTGAACGATCTGATCGGGCAGCAACTCATCATCGATATCCTCCTCACTTATTGCCCCATCACCGCCGTCACAAAAGGTTAGCGACATATGCGGAGCTTGCCGTGGAAAGCGAATTTCTTCGTCTGTTCTGGTGACATAGTGGTGGCGATACGAAAGTTCAAGACTCTTCTCAGTAAGATTCATGTCGATCACGAGGCGTGACGAGCTGAGTTCGAAGTGAAATCGCTGAAACTGCGGTGTTAAAAGCGCGACTCCCCCGCATTGAAGTCTATATAGCCAGCGCGGCGCCTCCATGCCAAGAGAATCTAGGTAAACGTCATATCCCGTTGAAATATGCCCCTGTAATTTTCGGCTGCACTGATAGAGCCGACGGAGAAGTTTCAGTTGCTTAGGTGCTAGAGCATCAATAACCCCACCCCAGCGTGACTGCGCTAATTCCGCCCAACTCAACCTGCGCGGCGGTAGGTGGTCCGTACTCAAACGCACTGGAGTCAACCACACCGGGTCTGCAGGATCATGCGCGTCAATCACAAGGCCTAAGGACTCTCCTCCGTCCGTTGAAAGCAAGATCTCAAGATCACGGTTCCATACCGGTTGATGCGTACGGTCCTCACGCGCGGAGAACACATTGTCCATCGCACACTGAAGTAAAGCTGCAGTATGAGCGCAGTCTCCGTTTAGAAAACACGCACATTTCATGCGTAGATGCGGAAAAGGTAAGGAAGGCGCATATTCGATCTCGCTTCGATAGGACACGCCTTTTGCACGTACCCGTGCCCACACTCGTTGGTCGTCCCATGTCACGTCGTATACGTCACCGCGTTTGAATGCAAGTGCCCCCTGTGCCCACAGAGCGTGACCAACGCATGCCGTTGCTCCCTCCTCACCACAGGAGAGCAGTGCTGCACGGATCGGTGACGTGTCCATCTCTTCAGGATAATCCACACTCAAAAGAAGCCTCACACTCATATACCCCAACGAGGCTCCACGCATGATGACTCCACATCAAAAGCAGATCTGGAGAAGAATCAGACTTCACTCGAAGGTAATGAGTCTGCGGGTCATGGGTCATCTTCTCAGTCGACTCAGACCACCATTGTTGAGGTACCGCCCAAGGTCCACGCCAGGACAGAATGTGATACAGCTTCTCTTCCCCAAAGGCACAGACTTTTACGTCTTGAGGACTACTTGTTAAAGCCGATCGTTCATTAACACGTACATCTACTTTTCGACCCCCTTCGGCCTTTCCATAGACTTCCGCTGGGTATGGACAGATACACAGTCTTGAAGGAGCGTCTTCGATTCCTCCTTCAAGACAAGTCACCTGTTCTTTTTCTTTTCTTTCATCAACGGAGGCGAATCCTGCGCGTTGAGTGGGTGAATATCCCGGAAGGATCCGAGGAATACGAATGGCATTTTCACCTTTATAGGCACAAATTTTTCGCAGAACAGAATCACGTTGAGGTGATTCACCTGCCCGCCATAAAGCTCGCGAAGCCCCCACGCGCTCACAGTGTTCAGCCCGTACATTCACGCGTACAAAGCCCTGCTCGTTTTCAGAAGCAGACAACCAAGCAACCAACTGCCATCGAATCCGATCGGCAATTTCATCTTCCTCTCCATCTATCCCCCACCATTGCCGTTCATAAGATTGCGATGCAGAATCTTGAGCACTCACAGCGATACTGGAACAACGCAGTCCATAAAAATCCAACTTCTCGCAGATTTGATGAGCTAAGCGGCGCGCACAAAATGCAACTTGCTCCTCACGTTCAATGCTCTCTTCACATTCTTCTTCCGCTTGAAGATCGTCGAGAAGAATCTGTCTCTCGGGAAGCCACAGATCTTTTCCCGTAAAAAGTTCCCATACATGTTTTCCAATGCTGCCAAACCGCGAATACAGGGAAGCAGATCCCATTTCCCGAATATCGATTCCTCTTGTAATCCCAGCAGAATGACACGTCTGCACAAACTGAGAAAGTGCATTGTGCTGTTTGGGTGGGAAAAGAGAAAGACACTGCCGCACTTCGAGTTGATCAAGAAAATCTTGGGTGTCTTCTGGGGCGAGAATAATGCCGCGCCTGGCCGCACCATAACTTGCAAGAGGGCCAGAAGCTATTCCAACGTTGCTCTCTGAACCAGTGCAATCTGAAATAGCGTCAACAAGATTTTCAGCTAATTGCGCTTCTCCCCCACTCCAGCGAGCAGCTCCGGCGGCCGGAGCCCAGGCAAGCCCCGGATAAATGCAGGCTATTCGAGCGATCCACTGTTCACATGCCCGCAAAATTACTTCAAATGAAGAAATATCCCGGCACATATCGAATGGCAGAACTAAAAGATCAGGACATAAATACCGCGCCATGGATACTTTCATCCCCTGCCTGACACCGCATTTTCGAGCAGGCGGAGTGACGACCTGTATATATCCTCCTGCTTCAATTGCACCGTGAGCTCCGGGAGGAATGTCAACTACCAAAGAGTTCACAGGCCAATTAGGAATCCACACCATGACATAGCGCATTTCAAACAGCCCTTCGTCTTTCATACATCTGCTCGCACCAGAGCCTGCTCATTCCTCCCCATGGGACAGCAGTAAAAAGCGCAGCTCTTTCTTGACGTACTTGAGCACTGAGACGACGCATATCGCCAATCTCTAAGGGGCACTTTCCAAGATAAAGAACCCTGTAGTGAGGAAGGAGCAAAGAGACAACGCGCGCGTCTGCCGCGGAAGATGGAACTTGCACGCAACGCGCAAGGTCAAGGCCTTGCTTGGCTGCGTATTCCCATCCAAAGTCATCAGCGCCTATGAGAGCACAGGAGTTTTCTTCGCCGGTGAGCGCCACGAAAATCCGGGTCAGTAGTGAGTAGTTATTCCCGAATTCCCATACACCCGCATAGCTTGATACACGTTCCCAAGACCCGTGGTTTTTCTCAATCCCCAGACGAGTTTCAACATCGTTCAAAACCTGACGAGCAATATCTAGACGCGTCACACAACCACCCCAATCGAACAAATGTTCTATTAGTGTATGTGGCTCCACCTCATTTGCGTCCACTTTTGATCCACTTCAAGAAGTGAAAGAATACCGCCATGCATCTCTTCGATCGCCCAACCGCTCCGAATCCTTATGAGGCTTTGCCCCCAACCCAGACTTTTACTCTTAAATCCAACGATCTGATCGATGGTCAACCCCTTCCCTTGCTCCATAGCGCACAGGGAGGAAACGTTTCGCCACATCTGCAATGGAGCGGATTCCCTCAGGAAACAGAAAGCTTTTTTGTTTCCTGTTTTGATCCGGATGCCCCGACTCCCTCAGGCTTTTGGCATTGGATGATCATCGATCTGCCTTCTTCTTGCACTTCTCTTGCCCAAGGAGTCGGGCACTCAGATCTTGAACTTGATGGAAACGCTTTCCATCTACGCGGAGATCACGGCGATCATTCCTACTTCGGAGCAGCCCCTCCAGCAGGAGATCGTGCGCACCGTTATATCTTTTCAGTCCACGCGCTTAACGTTCCCACCTTGCAATGCGATGACGAAGTCTCTTTAGCGATGTATTCATTCCTCGCAATCGAGCACTCCATCGCCCGCGCCACTTTGACCGCTACTTTCTCCACTCCACTGAACTAATATGCTTCACATCATTTTTCTTGAACCTGAAATCCCCGGAAACAGCGGAGCCGCAATCCGCTTAGCCGCTTGCACAGGAGCTTTCCTTCATTTGGTCGAACCTCTGGGATTTGATATGTCCGATACCAAGCTCAAGCGCGCAGGCTTGGATTACCACGACCTCGCACACGTTAAAGTCCACCACACCTTCGACGAGGCGCTTGCAGAGGTTCCTGGAAGAATCTGGGCTTTCACCGGACACGCATCGCGCCACTACAGCGACATCACCTACGCCGATGGCGATGGGCTTCTTTTTGGTCGAGAATCCGTCGGTTTACCTGATTGGGCAATGTCTCACCCTCGAGTCAGCGAGTGCGTGCGCATCCAGATGCGTGAAGGTATTCGCTCTCTCAACCTTGCAAATTCCGCTTCCATCGCCCTATACGAGGCCTGGCGTCAGCTTGGTTTCCCCGACGGAGTTTAGTGTTTCGCCCCTGAGATTTTTGACGAGCGCAAGCTCAATCCCGGACGCTCAACTTGCTCAGCGAGCTCAACAATCCTGCGCGGATTCGATAGCCACATCCAGATAGCACCGATGAGTGCAACAGCAAGCGGAAGGTAAGAGTAGTCACTCCCAAACGAATTCCACGCATTTCTCACCAGAGCAAGCTGCGACAGATGATTCTGCGCTAATCCACAGACAAGCGGCCCGATGAGTCCTAAAGCAATCATGCACCAGCCAAGGATGCGCATGCGCCGCCCATTATGCGTCAGCGCAATGGCGGCAATTACATAAATCAGACCAATAAAAATGGCGGCGAAGCGTACCCACAGGGACACATCGCGACGATGATACGCATCGACAATGGCCAAGATAGTAACAGCAAGACTGAACAACCAGTACAGAGCGATGACAAGTCGACCAGAGCCGCGTGAGGGTGGCCGGTTATCTTGAGACTGCTCGTGTGCTGCTTCGCTCACATCTCCTCCTTCGTTTAGTGCCATAGTAGTTGTTTTTCCTGAGAAAGCTTGACAATTTTGGCTCCGCAACATGTGGGCTGTCTAACCGATTAAGCAGCTATTTTCTCGCGGACAAATACAGTCACTAGTGGAAGAATAGGACCTAAGTCGGACATTGAAGGTCCGTTCTCTTCATTATCAAGGAGTGGAACACGTGAGCGAGTCTGTATACGACCTCGTCATCCTCGGCGCAGGGTCAGGCGGCTATGCTGCAGCTTTGCGCGCCTCCCAATTGGGATTGAAAGTCGCCCTTATCGAAGGTGACAAGGTTGGTGGAACCTGCCTCCACCGTGGCTGCATCCCTACAAAGGCATATTTACACGCAGCAGAGACTGCTGATGCGATTCGCGAGTCGGACACTTTCGGAGTCCAGGCAACTTTGCAGGGAATCGATATGGCCAAGGTTGGTCAGTATCGTGATTCCATCATCAATAAGCTTTTCCGAGGCGTTCAAGGGCTGCTTTCTTCGCGCGGAGTTGACGTGATCGAGGGCTGGGGGCGCCTCGCCTCCCCTGACACCATCGAAGTCAACGGCCGCCACATCGTTGGTCGGAACATCATTTTGGCAACAGGCTCGTACTCGCGCTCAATTCCTGGACTCGATATCAGCGGTCGTATCATCACATCGGACCAAGCGCTCCAAATGGAGTGGGTCCCGCAGCGCGCAGTTGTTCTTGGTGGCGGTGTCATTGGCCTCGAATTTGCATCTGTCTGGCGTTCCTTCGGCGCGGAAGTCACCATCATCGAAGCGCTCCCGCACCTAGCGAATAACGAAGACGAAGCCGTTTCCAAGCACCTTGAACGTTCTTTCCGCAAGCGTGGAATCGCGTTCCATACCAATACGCGTTTTGCAAGCGCCACTCAGGATGATTTCGGCGTTCACGTTGCAACTGAAGATGGCAAGACCTTTGATGCAGATGTTCTCTTAGTTGCCGTTGGACGCGGTCCCGTCACCGAAGGGCTCGGCTTTGAAGAGGCCGGTATTCGCATGGAGCGCGGCTTCGTCCTGACCGACGAACGTTTGCACACAGGAGTTGGCAATATCTACGCAGTCGGAGATATCGTTCCTGGCCTTCAGCTCGCACACCGCGGCTTCCTCCAAGGAATGTTTGTAGCAGAAGAGATTGCTGGCCTCGCCCCCAAGCTTATGGATGAGTCCGGTATCCCGCGCGTGACCTTCTGCGAGCCTGAAATCGCTTCCGTTGGCCTGACAGAGAAGCAGGCCCGCGAAAAG
>USHU01000014.1 GCA_900554605.1 uncultured Actinomyces sp. | reverse complement strand
CCAGAAATGCCCCGACCAGGCCTTCTTGGAATTCATTAATTCCAAGGCCTCCGGCGCTGCGAGGCATATACATATAGGGGAGTGCGCCGGCAATGACTCCCGTGTCATATCCGAAGAGCAGGGAACCGAAGGTAGCGACTCCTGCAAGGAAAGCGATGGAGCGCTTTGGCCCCGAAGCCGGAGTGTCTCGAGTCAGATCGTCGAGTTCCTTTTTGCTCAGCGCAGGAGGCGTTGAAGAATGAGTCATGGTCTCTATTGTGCATCCCCTCTTCATTGCTCGTGCACATATTCGGTGAATTGTTCATGTGTTCTGGGGGAATGAACAGATGATCGCTGTGTCCCCGACAGAGGCCGAGGCCGAGGCCGGCACGCGACGCGCACCCAGCCCCGGCCTCGGGAATGAGGATTGTGAACTGCTCAGAGGACCATTGCAGCAATCAATCCGCCGATTAAGAGCGGAACGTTGTAGTGCAAGAAGGTGGGGATCACCGTGTCCCGCATGTGGTCGTGCTGACCATCGACGTTGAGTCCCGCTGTCGGGCCGAGCGTCGAATCCGAGGCCGGTGAACCTGCGTCACCCAGCGCTCCAGCGGTGCCGATGATCGCCACCGTCGCCATGGGGGAGAAGCCCAGCGTGAGACATAGAGGGACGTAGATCGCAGAGATGATCGGCAGGGTCGAGAAGGACGAGCCGATACCCATGGTGATGACAAGGCCAACCAAGAGCATGATGATTGCCGCGAGGACCTTTGAACCGTTGAAGAGCTCTGCGGTTCCATCAACCAAAGGCTTAATCTGGCCCGATTCGTTGAGGACTGAGGCGTATCCCTGTGCCGTGATCATGATCAAGCCGATGAGGCTCATCATCTTCATGCCGCCACTGAAGACATCGTCGGCCTGCTGCCAAGGGACGACTCGCATGAAGAGCATCATGCACAGCCCCACCAAAGAGCCAACGAGCAGCGGATCGGCCTCAGAATCCATTCGCGTGAGCACGGTCTGAATGACGAAGCACACGATGAGGGCGGCTACTGCGGCCAAGACCTTCTTCATGTCAATCGGCTTGTCTTCAGAAGAAGCGAAGGAGGAGTCACGCTGTTCGTAGGTGCGCGGCTTTCGGTAGGTGAAGAGAAGTGCGATCGCACAACCGATTGCCATTGAAGCCGCGGGAATTGCCATTGCTGCCATGGGGTTGACAGAAGACACATCCATGCCGGCAGCGATGATGTTCTTGTAGAGAATGTCGTGCAAGAAGATTCGCCCGAAGCCGATGGGGAAGAACATATAGGCGGTGACGATACCGAAGGTAATTGCACAGGCAATCAGGCGGCGGTCCATCTTGAGCTCGTTCATCACGCCAATGAGCGGTGGGACAAGGAGCGGAATGAAGGCGATGTGAATGGGGATCAAGTTCTGGCTCATCACGCCCATGACGAGGACGCCGCCAACGATTCCCCATTTGGCGCCGCGCGCAACGCGCACGGAGCTCGCTGCATCTGCGTTGCGCATGCGGTTAACGATTGCACGCGCAAGCAGGGCCGGAAGCCCCGAGTGGGCAACGGCCATAGCAAAAGCGCCGAGCAGGGCGTAGGAAAGGGCAATTTTCGCGCCTCCTGCGAGGCCGGTTTGGAAAGCGACCATCGTGCCAGAGATTCCCATTCCAGCGACGAGGCCAGCGACAACAGAAGCGACAAAGAGAGAGATTACGACGTGCACTCGGGCAAGGCTCAGAGCCAGCATGACGATCACCGAGAGGACGACTGCATTCAACAAAAGCATGACTATTCCAAGAAATTGTGTGTGAAAAACTGATGTGGATAAGGAGCAAAAGCTTCAGTCGGGTGCGAAGTTAGAAACGGGATGCGCGAGCTTAAGTGAAAAAGCTCCGATGAATCTTCGCGGGCGCGGAGGATTATCCTGACGGCGTCTCGTGACGACGTCAGCCAAGATGATGGTCGCGCTCAACAGCAGCGTCGACCGCCGCGACAATCGCGGAAGAAAGCCCCGCATCTTGGGCGGCGAGGAGACCAGCGATGGTGGTTCCTCCCGGGGAAGAGACCCGGTCAATAAGGTTTGCCGGTACTTGCCCATTGTCGAGGCCGTTGAGCATGAGCTGCGCGCTTCCCAAGAATGCTTGGGCGACGATGCGCGTCGAATCGGCCTTGGTGAGGCCGTGGTTGACGCCGGCCTCGGCCATCGCATCGATCATGCGGAAGATCCATGCAGGGGAGGAAGAAGCGATCGCTGTAAAAACAGGGAAGTACTTCTCATCGAGCACGACCGTTTGGCCGACCGAATCAAGGAGCTTGCGTGCTGCAGCAAGCTGCTCATCCGTTGTCCCCATGGGGCACAGGGCACTCATGGACTGACCGATCTGCGCATTGACGTTGGGCATGACGCGGACCAGCGGAACCGCGGCCCCGAAATCAGTGTAGATCTGGTCGCTTGTGCGACCTGCAGCAATCGAGACGACGCAGAGGTCCTTGGCAGAGAGAACAATCTCGCGGATCTCGCGAATGACCTCTGACTGGACATTCGGTTTCACTGCAAGGACCAAGAGGTCGCTCTGCTCGGCGACCTGGCGATTCGATGCGAGTGCAACGCCTCCCAGTTCATCTGCCAAGTCTTCGGCGGCCTGGTGGTGTCGATCAGCAAACATCAGATCCGAGCCGCTGAAGCCAGCGGCCACGGCACCGCGTGCAATAGCTGAAGCCATTGCACCTGTTCCGATGAAGCCGATACGCATGACAGTCCTTGAGTGAGAAGGTGTGTATGTTGGCGTTATTTTAACCACACTTTACGTGTTGATGGCAACAAGGTCTCATTCTGCGTCCGGCAAAGTTATCCACAGAAACAGAGTGCAGACGATTCATCCACAGATCGAGGCATCGGGGGAGCGCTGAGTGGATCGATGCGAGCACACTGCATGAATGAACACTGACACGCCGATGCGCCGAAGACGTCGCCTTCAACAGGTGGTGCTTTCCAAGGAAGCACAAAACCTTGATGAGGAAGAAGGCAGTGGGCCATCTTCATCTTCTCCTTTGCGCTGGAAACTGCAGTGGAAAACAGCTGCGGTCGTGCTTGCGGTTTGTGGAGTTTTCGCAGTGCTTGGTATTGCGTTGAGTTCGTGGGAATCAGGGAGCGCGCCCGATCCTCCCTCCACCAACGAGGCCGTGGCTGAGGAATCCGCCTCAGCTCATTCTGTGCCATCGTCATCTGCCAGCGTTCTATCGAATAGCAACGGTCCCCAGATCGTTCTCCACGTGACGGGGGAAGTCCGCCGCCCCGGAGTAATACGCCTCGTCAAGGGAACGCGAGTCATGGATGCAATCGAAGAAGCTGGTGGTTTCACCGAAGACGCCGATACGCAGAGCATCAACCTTGCACGAGTCCTTGTCGATGGTGAACAGCTCAAAGTACGTTCACTCAAACAGGCGCAGTCTTCTCAGGCAGAAGGAAACGGAGATGCTCCTCGAACGTGCGTCGATGTCGCCAGCGCCGATGCTGTCGGACTACAGAATCTCGACGGTGTCGGGCCCTCCCTTGCCAATCGAATCATCGCCTATCGCCAATCTCATCCCATCAGCGGTGTCGACGATCTTGATGCTGTGCCGGGGATCGGCCCATCGATACTTGAAAAGATTCGTCAGGGGGCGTGCCAATGATACGAAGATCGGTAGATATTCGCTTGCTTCCCATCGCACTTGCAGTGTGGTCGTCAACCTATGCATTCCTCAACGGTCGCTATGTCCTTGGCTGGGCCAGTACAGCGGGGACAATTCTCTTTACCGCCTACAGCGGATTGGGGTGGCCTGGACGTGCATGGCTGCTGCGTTGGAGCGAATGCGCTGCCACGATGAGCGTCATTGCGTGTCTAAGTGCCGCGTGTTTTTGGAGCGCAACAACTCGGGCCGCTGCTTGGGAAGAAGAGAGCGCGCGGATCAGCGCGCACGGGATGACTTTGCAGGGCTTTCACGCGCGGCTCGTGAGCGAAGTGAAAGAAAGCATTCCCCAAGATGAAGGATACAAAACGAAGAAGAAACAGCGTGCTCGTTATTTCGCGAGGGCGCAGTACGTTAAAGGGCGCCAGCCCATGACATTCCTGCTCTCCAGTGAAACCTCTCAGTTTAGTCACCTTCGACGCGGGGATGTTATCGCGCTCGATGGGAAGCTCGATCTCACCTGGTCCCATAGCATTCCCAACGTCGGGTCTATTCGCGTCAAGAAATGGGAACTCCTGCCATCAACAGATCGATGGTCACAATTCTCACGAGCATTTTGCGGCAACCTCGAAAGAGTTGTTTCTTCTCTTCCACAGCATGCTCGAGCTTTAGTTCCAGGCATGTCTCTTGGAGATGATCATCAAGCCAGTGCCCGGATGCGCAACGACATGAAAACCGTCTCTTTCGCCCATCTCACAGCTGTCTCCGGTGCACACATGTCGATCCTCTTGATGACTATCGGCCTTCTATCGCCGCGCAAAAAACAATGGAAACTCGTCGTGCAACTGGCGGTTCTTCTTCTCTTTGTCGCACTGGTCGGCCCCCAAGCCTCGGTTCTACGCTCATTCGGGGTCAGTCTCATTGCCTTTGGGGGAATGTGGTGAAGGAGGGATATATTCATCCTTGAGCGCCGTCGTGATAGTGGTTTGTCTCCTTTCTCCCTTCGATGCGTGTTCACTTGGTTTCTATCTCTCTGTCCTTGCTACCTGGGGAGTCAGTGTCCCCGCCCGGTGGATTTCACATGAGGGAGAAAAAATTGGGGCAGCTACGGAAAACGCGTGGATCCCCCGAATGAGTGCATTGCTGGCGATCCCACTTGGAGCGCAACTTGCCACGCTCCCCGTCATGATCTCCATGAATTCATGGATTGGGCTGTGGTCGATCCCAGCACAAATTCTGATCTCGCCATTTGTCACTCCGGTAACCATTGCGTCTTTCGCTGCTGCTCTTGGGGCGCAGCTATACGCGCCTCTTGGTTTTGTCTGTTCCTGGATTGCCTCATGGGGAACAGCGTGGATCTCAGCTGTTGCGAGGTTCTTTTCTTCCCTACCTGGAGCTCGAGTCTCGCTTGGAAATAACACCGGAATCTTTGCTGTGGGTGCGGGAATTAGCATTGCTCTTATTGCTGCTGCTCGCCTCCGGCGCTTCACGACGTCGAGGCCCCTTGAACGTGTCACACTAGGAGGGGAAAGCTGGTCAACATAAGCGAATGGGTACAATGCGGAAGGGGAGAGCGGCCTATGGCAGCGAAGACTCAGGCAGCACCGGTTCCCCCTCGCCTTGCTCCCGTTGTTTTAATCAAGGGCAGTGAAAGCTTGCTCGCAGATCGAGCGCTGAGCGAGCTGCGACGCCTCGCGCACGAAGTCGATCCCAGCCTCGAGCGGACAGATCTTCCTGCGGGAAGCTACCAAGCAGGCCAACTGGACGTTCTCACCTCACCTTCTCTTTTCGGTGAAAGTCGGATGATCATCATCTCCGACCTGGAGAACATGACAGATGCCCTTGCCACCGACCTGCAGGCATACCTGAGCCAACCCGCCGCCGATGTATGGATCTTTCTGCGTCACCCGGGCGGTAACGCCAGAGGAAAGAAACTCCTCGACGCGATTGCGAAAGCCGGATTCCCGGTGATTCCGGCTGAACCACTGAAAAATGATCGCGATAAGTTGGACTTTGTTCGATCCGATGTACGCAACGCACACCGGAAAATTGAAACAGAAGCCGCGCAGGCCTTGGTTGATGCACTAGGAAACGACCTCAGTGCACTTGCGGCAGCTGTGGCGCAATTGCTGAGTGACGTCCAGGGGACCATTACCCATGAGGCGGTTCGCCGCTACTACTCCGGGCGAGTCGAGGCAACGAGCTTCGAAGTTGCCGATGCAATCGTGGGCGGACACAGCGCGCAGGCACTCACTTTGGTCAGGCACGCATACGCGACGGGAAGCGCTCCTGCTCAACTCGTCGCGGCAATTGCAACGAAATTTCGGGCGATGGCGAAAGTTTCCGCACCCGCGGGACGGAAGAACCTTGGGATGTCTCCGTGGCAGGCCGAGCATGCGCGCAGGGAACTACGTTCATGGCCAGACCCTGCCTTGGCCTCGGCAATCACCGCAATCGCCCAAGCTGATGAAGACACAAAAGGCGCGTCGAAGGACCCTGAAGGAGCAGTGGAGAAACTCGTCATGACGCTGTGCCGCCTCCACCGCGGCTAAAAACTAGCTGTCCGCTTCTTCGCTGCGCAGGCGGGGGACGCAGGTCTTTTCGGGGTGAATCCCAATAATTCCCGCATAAAATGCGCGGATAGCATCCATGTCCTTGCGCTGATCTCCACTGAGTTCGATGGGAGCTCCCCAGCCATAGCGGCGCTGCCCACCGTCGATGAAACCAGGAACCACAGGCAAATTCGCACCCTGAGCGATGCGATAAAAACCAGATTTCCAATAGGGACGAATCGAACGTGTGCCCTTGGGAGCAATGACAAGGACAAAAGTTTCACTGGACTGAGCTAAAGCGATGACGTGCTCCACCAGGTGTCCGGGATTTTCGCGGTCGACCGGGATCCCGCCAATTGCCTGCACAATCCGGCCAATGACCGGGACATCGGTGAGGTTCTTCTTCACCAAGAAATAGAAGGGACGTTTCAGCGCCCACATGGCAACAACCATGTAGAAACCATCCCAATTCGAGGTGTGAGGCGCTCCCAAAACGACGCAGCGTTCGGGAAGAGGGTGCCCGGGCATAAAAGTCCAGCGTGACACTCGCATGACCACATGAGCCAATGCCTTGCGCAATCCCATATTGCTCCTCTCCCGGGTTGAGCCGTCACACAGTGTACGTGGAATTGTGACCGAAGTGCCTCTCAACGTGAGCTTGACCCGGAAATATCCCTGATTCAACCCTGAAACGAGGAACTTCGAGTTGAGCTGTCGGAGCACTGTTCTAAGATCTAATTCGGGAGGAGCAGGGCGTTCCTCTGCCTGCGAAGGAGTTCCAGTGAGCTCAAGTCCATCCGCAACGGACGGCGAACATACAGTCGAATCGCTTTCTACTCGCATCGCGAGCCAGGGGAGTAGAGCGGTACACGTCCTTGGACAGTGGCTGCGAACCGCTCCATGCTCTGTATTTCTTTCAGTCCTGATGCTGATCGTGGCCTGCGCGTCGCACATGACTCGCGCACAGTGGATACACGATCTTGCTGCTCAGGGCGGACACGTTCAACCGCTTCACGCTTTCACCACCGTTTTATGGGCTCATTCAACGGGAATCATGATCAACCTGATCCTCATGATGCTCATTGTTGGCGGACTCCTCGAGCGTTTTCTTGGGTCAAAAGTTTGGGCGCTCTCTGCCGTGATTTCGCTTCCGATTTCTCTTATGGGCTTGTGGGCGTGCGCTGCTTTGGCTCATAGCGCCTCGTTGAATTGGGCGTTTCCTATGGTTAGTGGCCCGGTCGCGGGTTCCGTCCTCGTTTTGGTATCCGCATTAGGGACCGCAAGTGCGAAGATGAATCGCTTGTGGGCGTGGCGCACGCGTATTGGTGTCCTTGTTATCCTTCTTGCGCTTTTTGCATTTAGCAGTAGCGCAGGCTCCCTGGCCCGACTTTTCGCTTTCGTTTCCGGCTGCTTGGTTGGTGGCTTTGCGATTGGCTGGTCGACGAGGAATCGTTCAATGCTGGGCATTGGCGATCCTGTTCGCCACGTGATCCCCCTGGTCATCACCGCCTATACTCTCGGTGCGGTCAATGCAATCTGGACTTTTACAAGTCATGGCCTCTTGGCATTTGATCGTGCGGCTTTTTCTCCCGAGCTTGCCGAGCAGCAGTACATGTGGGCGCTGTGTCAGCAAAATGAGGCCCCCATGAGGTGTTTGAGGGAGGCCTACGGCAACTCCTTGATGCTCTACGCTCCCGTCATTCTGGCCTCGATTCCTTTCCTTGTGCAGTTGGTCCTCGCCTTTGGGCTTTTCCGAGGCCGACGCGGAGCTTGGGTGGGGACGCTGATCCTTCAAGGCGCGCTGAGCGTCATTGGCATTGCTCAGACTATTCTCTTCTTGGCGACGATTTCGGGTAGTGCAGAGGAGATCCCCGAGGGATATTTCGCCGTCAACATTCCCACGATGAAACTCGTGGTTGGAGTGACCTTCCCACTCGCCACGATGCTGCTGACCGCTTGGAATGCCTCTGCCTTCCAAGTTCGCGCGTCAAAACGCCAGTGGAAGCGCGCGGGGCTGACATCTCTTCTGTCTTTCCTTGCCGGAGGTATTGTCGCCCTTGCTGTCGGTATGTCAATGCCCTACTACTTTGTTCCTGATGCCACGCCGCTGAATCTTCTTGAAGCGTATCTGACCGCATATGCCCCCGCGGGCGCGCAATGGCTCTTTGACACCCCGTTGTATGCGACGACGGTGATTGCTGCGACGGCGACCGTCTGGATTCCCGTTGCGGTGTGGATCATCAGTTCTGTGAGCTTGTTGAAGGTCTTTTTGGCTCCGGTTGATGTGAACGACGAGAAACAAGACGAGCTTCTCGCTCTGGTCACGTCGCAGGGCGCGGGGTCCTTGGGATGGATGCTCACCTGGCAGGGAAACTCGACGTGGATGAGTCCCGATCGCACCTGCGGTGTTTCCTACCGCCAAGAATCCGGTGTGGCCCTCACTCTCACGCAGTGCAGCGCCGATGAGGAACACATTTCCACTGCGATCTCGGAGTTTGCGACTTTCGCGACGGATGCCTCGCTTATTCCCGCCCTCTACTCGGTCCATGAAGAGTGGGCCAAAGAAGCTCACCGCTTGGGTTGGTCAACGGTCAAGGTCGCTGAAGAGGCAATTATTGACCTGGGCGACCTCGAATTTAAGGGGAAGAAGTTCCAAGACGTGAGGACTGCCTTCAACCATGCCAAGCGTGAAGGAATCCACGCACAGTGGGCGTCCTACCCCGAGCTTGACGAGGCCTCGAAGAAACAAATTCAGGCGATTTGCCAAGCGTGGGCGGACGAGAAGGCCCTTCCTGAAATGGGCTTCACCCTGGGCGGGCTGCGTGAACTTGATGATCCGCAGACGCGTCTTTTGCTCGCAGTCGATGAAGAAGACCATATCCACGCAGTGACGTCATGGATGCCTGTCCACTCGCAGGGCAGCGTCATTGGCTTGACTTTGGACGTGATGCGTCGAGATGATCACGGCTTCCGTCTGGCTATCGATTTCCTTATCGGCCAGGCTGCACTTCTTGCGCAAGAAGAGGGACTGCAATTCATTTCCCTCTCCGGCGCGCCTCTGGCCGAGTCGGGCCAGTGTGAAGAGCCAGAAGACTTGCGCGACTCTCACTTCGCATTCGCTCCGGTTTTGGATGTCATGGGTAATGCCATGGAACCCGTTTACGGATTCCGTTCACTTCTTGCCTACAAGAAGAAGTTCCAAGTTCGTTTTGTTCCCCTCTACCTGGCAATTCCCGATATCGCGCAGGCTCCCGCTGTCGGATTGGCGATTGCTCGCGCGTACCTGCCCGGAATGAGCGCAGCAAGCGCCGTCTCCTTGGCTGCAAAGCTGGTTTCTCGTGATTAGCATTCTTCACTACGTCCCTCTCCTGCGTGTCTGGATTCCTTTCACTGCTGCAGCGCTGATCGCGTTGAGTCTTGTTTGGATCTGGCTGAAAGTCATGCGTCCGGTTTCGATCAAAGTGCGCCTGATGAGCGTCGTCGTTGGCGGCATCCTTGTCGTTGTCGTCCACCAACTTGTCGAGCACGTCTGGCATCCCGTTGCAGAGGGGCTGGGACGAGTGACATGGCTGTGGGCGTCGCCGGCTTTACTCGCAGCGGTCATGGCTCTTGTTGCCTTGATGAAACGCAAACAATGGCTGCGTCGTTTCTGTGCTGCACTGTGTGCGTGGGTCTTGATCGCCCTCGGTGCAGCTTTGGGGATTAATTACCATTGCGAGGCCTATCCGACCATGGCCGAGGTCGTGGGCGGGGGAGTGCACACCATTTCCTGGGACGAGTTGAAAAATCCCGACGAAGAAGCGCAAAGCGCACGCGTTGCCGAGGGAGCGGTTGTCCGTGTTGACATTCCTTCTTCGGATTCAGGATTCAAGCCGCGCCAAGCCCTCGTGTATCTTCCACCGTCCTATTTTGCCGATCCACACGCGACTTTGCCCGTCATCACTTTGCTGACGGGCCAGCCCGGTACCCCTCAAGATTGGTTGGTCTTGGGTAAGCTTCCTCAAACCATGGAGCAGTTTGCCGCAAGTAGAGGGGGACGTGCTCCAATCGTCGCGGTTGTCGATGCCTTTGGGAGCCAGACAGCGAATCCTCTGTGTTCGGATACCTCTCATGGGAAAGTTGCTAGCTACCTAGAAGGGGACGTCCCGAAGTGGCTGCGGGAGAACTTCCCTGTTTCAACAGATGCCGGTCAATGGGCAATTGCCGGATTGTCCTCTGGGGGAACCTGTGCCCTTCAAGTAGCCACCCGTGCTCCCCAGAGTTATCGCAGTTTCCTTGATATGTCGGGCGAGGCCCACCCGCAGTTGGGTAATGAGGAGCGAACCATTTCTGAAGGCTTTGATGGAAGCCGTGAACTCTACGCTGCAAATGACCCTGTGCAGGTGATGAAAACCCGTCGCTATGAAGGTACCGCAGGGATTATTTCCTGGGGGAGCGACGATACATCGTTTAAAGAGGGTCTGATTGAAGTCGACGAAGCGGCCAAGGCCTCGGGAATGGCGGTTGAAACACGCTCATACCCGGGAGGGCACAGCTGGAAAGTCTGGAAGGCAGCATTTGAAGACCAGCTGCCGTGGCTCGCAGAGCGTTTTGGACTCTAGCGGCCACGACAGCCGGTTCAGCTACCTGCGGTAGGAGTTAGTTCAGTTTTTCTACGGTGATTGTCAGGGAAATCGTGTGCGATTGGCCCGGCTGGAGGAAAACCGCGTTGTGGCGGACATTTCCTACCTCAACGCAGACGAAGTGCTTCCAGTCCTCGTGATGCATATCTGCAGCCTTAGCCTCAGCGGGATTCCACACGATGGTCGACGCCGAGTTCTCCTTCTCGATGACGATTCGCCGAGCAAAACCTGGATCAACAATTGAAACGGTCCCCGTGAAGTCGAAGATTGAATCGACCCGTCCCTGAGTGAAGGTCACGTCGCCTTCTTGAACAGAGTGCTCATTTGTCACCGTGCACAGCTGCTCGGCTCCGTCGAGTCCCACAACGCTGATCTCGCGGACATCCGAGACGTTGAAGTAGGGATGCAAGGCCTCGTCCACGTAGAAAGCTTCCTCATCGGCGTTCGTCATTGTGAGCGCCAGATGAAGATGTTCCCCGAAGGAGGCATGAAGCTGAGCAGTGAAACGATGCGGGAACTTCGCCATCTCCGTCTGTGTCGCCGGAGCGTAGGTGAAGGAAAGAATCGCACTTTTATCAGTGCGCTCAACCAGTTCCCACGTTGCATTCCTTAAGAAGCCGTGATTTTGAGCCTCGGATCCGGGCGCTGCCAAAGAAGCAGTCGCAACGCCGAACCACGGTGCACAAATCGGGACGCCGCCTCGTGCAGGCGTCGATGCCCACGGAAGGGAACGCTCGGAGAGCCACAGTACCGGCTCGGTGCCCGCAGGGGTCCATTCAAGGAATTGAGCACCGGAATCTGAAAAACTTGCGTCGCAGCGGTCATTGCTGGCGCGATAGACACGTCGGTTTGCCATTGGACAAGGATAGCGCGAGTAACGCCTCACACATAGTCCCTCGGAGAAGGGAATTCTGAAAAAACGGCGATAAGCTTTCTGTGGAAGCGAATCGGTAAGTAATAGGGAGTCTTATGACCATCCGCGAAGATCTACGTAATGTCGCGATTGTTGCACACGTTGACCACGGCAAAACTACTCTGGTTGACGCCATGCTGTGGCAGTCAGGCGCATTCAATGAACGCGATACGGTAGAAAAAACCGGTGAACGCGTCATGGACTCCGGTGATCTGGAACGCGAAAAGGGCATTACGATCTTGGCCAAGAACACCGCGGTTCACTACCGTGGTCCCGCCGCCCAGAAACTGGGCCTCGAAGGCGGCGTGGTCATCAACGTCATCGATACCCCCGGGCACGCCGATTTCGGTGGTGAGGTTGAACGAGGCCTGTCCATGGTTGACGGTGTCGTCTTGTTGGTTGATTCTTCCGAAGGCCCGCTCCCGCAGACCCGCTTCGTGTTGCGTAAGGCTCTTCAAGCACAACTTCCCGTCGTCATTGTCGTCAATAAGGTTGACCGCCCCGATGCTCGCATCGACGAGGTTGTCTCTGAAACCCAGGACCTTCTTCTTGCTCTGGCCGAAGATCTGATGAGCGAAGGCGTCGACGCAGATGTGGATTCCCTGCTCGACGTTCCGGTTGTTTACGCCTCCGCAAAGGCCGGAAAGTCCTCGCTCACCAACCCCGGTGATGGCAATATCCCCACCGAGGACCTCGAGCCTCTCTTCGAAACGATTCTTCACCGCATCCCCGGTCCCGAGTACGAAGAAGGCGCACCCCTTCAGGCTCACGTGACGAACCTAGACGCCTCCCCATTCTTGGGACGACTCGCCTTGCTGCGTATCCACAACGGAACCTTGCGCAAGGGCGAAACTGTGGGACTTGCTCGCCACGATGGAAGCATTAAG
>USHU01000013.1 GCA_900554605.1 uncultured Actinomyces sp. | reverse complement strand
GAGTGGAACGAAAGCTATTCTCTTGACTGGTGGCTCTATGATCGCCCCGATCACGCTGGAATGGCCGCTTTGGTCTCGCGTTTGAACGAGCTCTACAGCGCCCACGCCGCACTGTGGAACGATACGTACACCGGATTTGAGTGGATTGACGCCTCCGATGGCGACCACAACCTCATTTCCTACATTCGCAAATCTGAGGCCGCTGGCGAACACAGCGCTCACGATGAGCTTGTCTGCGTCGTGAACTTTGCGGGTAACCCTCACGAGGGCTACCGCGTTGGTTTGCCGCACGGTGGTACCTGGCGCGAAGTTGTGAACACAGATGATCCGACCTTCGGTGGTTCCGGAGTGGTCAACATTGGAGACCTTGTCGCCGAAGAAGTCCCGTGGAATGGACGTCCTTTCTCCATCGAACTTCGAGTTCCACCTCTGGGCGGCCTCTGGCTCGCTCCGGAAAAGTAATAGCTTCTAGCAAAAGGGAGGGGTGCGGATCCTGGGATCCGCACCCCTCCCTTTAATGTGCTCTAAATTGAGGTACCGTCTGATCAGATCATCAATAGGGATGAGAGACGACGACGAGCCGCCTTAACTTCGGGAGTGCTTCCGGCAATGCGGAAAAGATCCAAGAGACGAACGCGGTAGTCTTCTTTTTCTTCTTCCGAGGCATCTTCCATGAGCTGCAAAAGTACCTCGAAAGCCTCGGCGTACTGGCCTGCGGCAAAGAGTGCGTCGGCGCGGGCAGAGGGATCATCGCTTGCTGAGCTTTCACGCAAACGAAGATTCACACGTGCGCGATGATCTTTCGCGTCTTCGTCGCGGGGATTCAACTCGATGATCTTGTCCCAAGCTGCGCGCGCCCCTTCTAAGTCACCGCGTTCTTCAGCTTCCAAAGCCGGGAGATGTTCTTCGGGGATCGGCTTAGCGACGTCCTGTCCGCTGACAGCAACTCGTCCAGTCACGCCCATTTGCTGGGCGGCTCGAAGAAGATCATCGATAACCGGTGCAATCTGCTCCTTGGGAGCAACTCCCTGGAAGAGAGGAACCGGACGGGCACCAACCAAAGCAACAACAGTGGGAATAACTTGTACCTGGAAGGCTTGCGCAACGCGTGGCGCACGCGCGACATCGATTTCCACAAGCTGGAAAGCGCCCATTTTGTCACGAGCAAGTTCTTCCAAAGTTGCCAGAAGTTGCTTGGATTCCAATGACTGCGCTGCCCACAGCACAATGACCACAGGCACCTGCTGAGAGCGCGCGGCGACGGCCTCGAAAGTCGAATCATCGCAGGTATCGACCAGAGGAATATCAAGGCCCGTCCCCTGCTGGGACGTCGGAGCCTGCATCGCAGGATTTCCCTGGGCTGCTGGCTGCACTCCACCCGAAGAGTTACCTCGCGCTGCCGCGGCGCTCAGATCCACGGCGCCGTGAGAATCTGCAGGCTGAGGGTTATGAGCCTCGTTATTCATGTCTATTAATCTCCCTTAACGTTGATCAGGGTTGCCCGCGTTATCGTCCTTTACGACCGAGCCGAGTGCACGTTCGGCACCCACCACGCTGATCACCTGTGAATCAGAACCCGACTTTGGGATGTGCAAGAGGACCGTTGCAACGTAGGTCGCTGTCGCTTTCCCCTTAACGGTATCATCGTCGCCTTCAGCAAGAGCTGCAGTCGTTCCTCCCAGACGCATTGTCGAGCGAGCAACAGTACGCTGATAGGTCTGAGTATAGGTGAAGGAGGCAACGACCAGTGACGAACCATCGACCAGCTGGACACCGACGATGGGGAACTCGTCCGAGACTTCAGCATGAGCTTGAACGTTTCCTGCGGCCTGCACAGCATCATTCAGGCTCTTTGCGTCTTGAAGGTAGCGGCGAGCAAAATCATCACCGGAATACTGGTCATTTCCAGCATTGCCGGAGTTGAGCATGTCAACGTAGCCCTGCAGCGCTTCCTTCGGGGTCTTGACGTAGCCCTGAGCATCCGCAGTCAAAGGTGCGGAGCCCTTTTCCATGTTATCGAGCTGGAACTGTGCACCGCCCAGCGCACGCGCCCACCCCAGAAGTTTGTACTGCGAGCGCGCATCTTCTCGGACTGCGAAAGCGATCACCGGCAAAGAGGTCTGATCCGGGTTCGAAACATTCACAATGACTCGAGGCCAATCATTCGAATTCGAGACCGCAACTGATCCTTCATTCACGATGAGTTTGGAGACCTCAGTATTTGTTGCTTTTGCGGCAGCATATTGGTCCGTGCGCATACGCAGTGCGCCACCTTCAAGACGTGCTTGAAGAAGTGCGGGATCGCGGCTGGCATCCGCCGTGTTGAGCGTGTCTTGAATCGAATTAAGAATGCGCTCGACACGGGCAGAATCTAAGTTCGGAGCACTTGCCGAGGCCTGAGCAGTAGTTTCGGGAGCAACCAAGTCCCCGCCGCTGCAGGCAGCTAAAACGAAAGCGGGAATAACAAAAACAGGAAGAAAACGTCGTGCGCTCATATCACTGTTCCTTCTTTCCGCGTTCCTTAGAGGACATCCATCCGCCGATAATCTGACCCCACGGACGCTTCTCGGCAGTTTCTTCGCCTGTTCCTTCTTCGTCCTTGGAAACCTGTGGAATCAGTCCAGTGTCGAATTCCTGTCCGCCAATGACCACGCGATTCTCGCCATTTTCACGTGCCTGACGCAGTGCGCGACGAGAGGGCAAGACGGCGCCGGGTCGAATGCTCGACAAGTCGATAATGCCGGTGTCCGTGGATTCACGCTGGGGAGGATCAACGTGTTCGTCCTCGCTGACAATCCCATGGCGACCAAACCGCGGCTCTTCTTCAGGCCGCTCATCCTGCTCAATTTCAGCAAGAGGCTCAGGTTGGTCAAAATCCTGATCTTCGCCTGTAATTTCTTCTTCCTCGGAAGCCTCTTCATTTTCACCGGAAGGAAGCACCTCTTCTTCCACGGCGTCTTCATCTTCTGTCGCTTGAAGTTCTGGCTCGCCAACAGCTTCTTCCTCAAAGAAAGACAGCGCCTTCGAAGGTGCTTCAGGATCGTCTTCGTCAGTATCCGTATCCGAGTGTTGACGTTCGCGCCAAAGAGTAAAGCCTACCAGTGCTCCGGAGACAAGTAGGAAGAGCAGAGCAATGATTCCCGAAGCAATAGCCAAGATGTTCTTATGCGGGGTCTTCCACGTCATGGTGACGGTCAGGTCGGATGCAGTCTTCCCATCGGAGGTAATGACGAGGGAGCGCCCTGCGGGGACATCGCGAAGGGTCATTGTCGCGCTCGAGGTGGCGGTGGCCTCGTCAAGCCACATATCTCCGCCAGCTGCCGACAAACTCGGCGTTGCGCTCGTGGAAGGCGAAGGCTGGGGGGAAGCCTCCGGGTTCTGAGGTTGATCGCTCGAGGGAGAAGGAGAAGGCGTCGGCGTGGGAGAAGCAGTTACTTGCGCGTCATGTCCCTGGGTCAAAAGATTGCTGCGATTAGCAGAAATACCAGTAATTTCAGCGTAGGACAGATCCGAAACCCATCCTCGGACATCAGAAGACGTGCCCAATGCCATCGTGACTTGTTGGCCAGATGCCGAAGAAGCGGTCACCGTCACTTCGCCGCCCTCAAGCTGGAAAAGCCCCTCACGGGTAATAACAACCGGCTGCTCGGGTGAAGCAGTGGCACTGATTTGCTGCGCAGGCTTCCAAATAGTTAAAGCCAATACGGCAACGATCGCTGCAATCACCGCAACTGCACATGCGGCAACTGCTCCTGGAAATCTCTTGAGCTGATCCACTCGGACTCTCCTAGTAATGGGATACTGTCAACCTCTAGTTGTAACTCTACGGGCAAACAACACGAGTGCATACTGGAGGTGTCTCACGCCACGTGCACGTAGCCAATCACGCCCATTATGCCGGTCGAAGACCACGTTTCCAACAGTTAAGGTGCCAGTGTCGCCGAGCGCGAACACCCTGTTCTAAACCGTAGGCACGTTCTTCAGGCCATGCGACAACATGCGCACTCCCCACCGTGACAGGCTGCAAACACGCGGGACATGTGTAGGTTTTAGAAGAGGTCCGAAGATATTGGACCTGATAGTAATCACCATCGGGTCCAATTTCACTGTGCGCCATTGAGGCGAGAGCAGAGACCTGAAGTGGCCTGCTCTCGCCCCAGGGACGCTTACGAGATCGCTTTCCTCTCACTCCACTACTGTGCCACGGCGCAAAACCCGACGCACATTAAGAGCAGAATCGACCTCGACCACATCGGCGAACTTACCGGCCTCCAAGGAACCGATGCGCTCATCCCCCAGGATGGTTGCGCCCTGTACCGAGGCCATGTAGACCGCATCAACCAGCGGAATCCCACCAAGAGTGGAAGCAACACGCACGCAATCCAGCAGGTGTGCAGTTCCACCTGCAATGGATTCTCCTTGAGCGAGACGGGCAATGCCATCACGAACCACAACGTCTTGAGGACCGAGGGTGTAAGCACCGTCGGGCATACCGGCAGCTGCCATCGCATCCGTAATAAAGACAACGTGATCGCGGCCCACCAACTCGTAAACGTCACGAACCAACAGCGGATCGACATGGACGTTGTCGCAGATGAGTTCGGCAACTGCCCCGCCGCGTGCGGCATCAGAGAGGAACTCTGCGATCGGGCCGGTGTCGCGGTGGTGAAGCGGACGCATCCCATTGAAGAGGTGGGTAATGGTCGCGCGCGGGCCACGGCTGGTGTTGGACTGGGCAAAACGGAGCCGCGAGTATTCCAATGCCTCACGAGCATATACAGAGGTCGAATCCGTATGTCCCCAGGAGGGAAGTGCTCCTCCGTCGATCAGAGCTTCCGCAACCGAGCCTTCACCGTACGCACGAGGCTTTTCGGGGGCAAGTGTCATGGAGAGGGCATACCCCTCACACAGCCCGACCAATTCTCGAGTGAGATCGGGATCGGGATCGACGATATAGGTGGGGTCTTGCGCTCCACAACGTGCGTGTGAAACGAAGGGGCCCTCGAAGTGGATTCCGGCAAGCTCCCCCTGCTTCGCCAGAGAAGCAAGAGTGCGGGCTCGAGCTTTGAGAGTATCGGCATCGGCCGTCACACACGAAGCAACCAAGCTGGTCGTACCATGGCGACGATGTTCCATGACCGCAACCATTGCCGCTTCGCCAGTTGTTGCGTTGGGGAAAGATTCGCCGCCGCCACCGTGGCAATGGACATCAACCAGCCCGGGAAGGAAGGTTGAATCACTGGGGGCAGGAAGATCTCCTTCATAGTCTTCAGCGGCACATACACGGGTAATGAATTGGCCTTCGATCTCAATAACACCATCGTCAATGATGGAGTCCTTCAGGATTACGCGGCCTCGCATAATTTGTTGATCCATAGCTCTATTTTGTCACACTGACCAGCGCTTTCGCAGTCAATTTCCACTCATCACTTGAGCAATTGCCTCCGCTTGTTCAAGACGTCCTAAAGAGGGTGTTCCCTCAAAAGATTCGATAAATTGATATCCCGCACGCGGGTCTTTCACCGCAATGACACGGCCATTTTCAATGATGAAAGGCCGAAACATTCCGTTCTTCGTCGGACAAATCGCATGTTCTGCATGAGCGTCGGCCAGACACGAACGGTCTGCATAACCAACATGAATCTCATCAAAAGAAGGAAAGGAAATGAGCGAACGGGCTTCCTCGTCATGAGCGCGCAGGAGGGCGTCAAGATCTGCACGGTGATACCCCATCGGAGTGTGAATAATCGGAAAGTTGTGCCCACGCTTTTCCTGTGCGGCCCCTTCTAAAGCTCGAGCGGCCTCGCGCTTGGGGATGCCCGCCCAACGGGCAAGGTCTTCAGCGCTCACTGGCCCATGCCCCCAGGCGTAACGGCGTGCAAGCTTCACCAGCGCGGCCTCGTAATCTTTTTCTCCTTGCGCAACGCCCTCCGCGGGCGGTAGCTTGCTCGCGTCAATGAAAAGGAAAGATTTTCCCCGCCTGGGGCCAGCAGCAAGATAACCAGAAATATGCAGGTCCAAGAAGAGGTGCCGGCGATCAACGAAGATCCCCTTCTCCCCTGCTCGACGCGCAGCCTCGCGCTGTGGACCCGTCCCTGTTCGGATCCCTGAATCCTCCCAGGCACTGCAGAGCTCTTCTCGACTTTGCGGGCCGAAGTCATGAATCTGCTTGCACGCGATCTGTGCCGCTTCTTTGACGAGGCCCCGACTCAATCCCTCTTCTTCGAAAGATTGGAGCCATCCGTCATATCGATGCCGCAGCAGCAAGCGGAGCCAATGATGGTCCTCGGCGCAGGTGACGTGAATAGTCCCGCGCATGGGCCACGAACGCACAAGCAGACAGTTTTCAAAAGCCTGATCAATCTGCGCAATCGAAGGGGCACGAAGGCGAAGATTGATCGCCCAAGGAACCGAGGAAGGCTGCTGTGCTTGGAGAGCAAGAAGCGTACGCACAGCATCACAAGGGTCCTCAGCTGCAGTGGCTTTGACGAGGCCATGGCTGATGATACGTGCGAGGCTTCGCTGGGTGGATGCGTCCATCGCAGATCTAGAACAAACGCGAATCGGGATCGTCGAAACCACGCATCGCGTCGTAGTCCAAGATCAAGCAGTCAATCCCGCGGTCCTCGGCAAGCGTACGGGCCTGTTTGGTAATCTCTTGAGCCGCAAAGATGCCACGAATCCCATCAAGAAGTGGATCGCGTCCGAGAAGAGAGAGATAACGCGTGAGTTGATCGACGCCATCCATTCCCCCGCGTCTCTTCACTTCGATCGCGACTGGTAGTCCTTGCGGGTCTCGCACTAAGAGGTCAACGGGGCCGACCGGAGTGGGGTACTCACGGCGAACAAGTTCCCAACCTTCTCCGAGGATCTGAGGAACCTGTTCGGCGAGGAGCTCCTGAAGGTGCATTTCAACCCCGTCTTTGACCAGGCCTGGATCAACGCCGAATTCTTCGCTCACATCGGCGATGATTTCGTGGATTCGGATGACGAGACGGTCATCCGTTTTATCGGCTTGTACTTGCCAAATCTGGGTGACACCGTCGAGTTCTTCGCCTTCTTCAGGGGTCTCAGTAGTGACAGTACACGGCGCGTTCATCCAGTTGAGGGGTTTGTACGATCCGCCATCAGAATGGATGAGGACCGAACCATCCGCCTTGTGCATAATCAAGCGGACTGCACGATCGAGATGCGCACTGAGACGACCAGAGTAATCAACTGTGCAAGAGGCAATAAGGACGCGCACAAGCCCGCCTTTCAAGACTTCGAGGAGAACTTAACTTTGGATTGCGGGCGGTTCGGATTCGCACCACGATACAAGACCGTTATAGGTCAAAGGTTCGACTGCGATATCCAAAAAAACATCCCCTGAACTCAGCCGAACCTCGACCATGGAACCATCAGTCGAGCGCTGCAGGGGAAGGGAAACTTCAAAGCCGTGCCTAGGGAGAATAACGTGAGGCTTCATCGAAAGCGCGATGAGACGGTACCAGCACAAACGATCGCCCTGATAGTGGCCAATGCCTGACATCCATCCCGAATGTGAATCGAGACGTGCCCATGCACGGAAAGCGCCAACTTGCTGGTCGAGACGACGAGCGCGCACATTAACGTAGCCCCAGAGAGCAAAAAGGGTAAGAAGGAGGATCACGATTGCGTAGATAGCGAAAACCATGAAAACCTCCTGACAAAAATGAGGGTGTGCGGACAGTTTAACGCCCGCACACCACTCATCTACATCTGGGAAGCGTGTTCCACGACAATCGTAATAAAGTCGGAATCTACCGATGCCAGACCTTGATCGATGTCGAAGTTGACAACGCCGTCTTCAGTCGTCACGCTTACGCGGCCCGAAACGAGGCCAGCGAGCAGCGGCTGCCTGCCGGGAAGCACACCAATTGAGCCATCTGTTGCAGGAAAACTCACGTGGGAAGCGCTCCCGTGCCACAACCTACCTTCGTGTGAGACAACCTCTACCTGCAGCTGTTCAGTGGCAGGCACGTCAGTTGTCCTTCTCGATTTCGTGCCAACGACGTTCCAGATCGTCGATGCCACCAATGTTGTAGAAGGCCTGCTCGGGCACCTGATCGTAGTAGCCTTCGGCGATGCGCTTGAAAGCTTCGATCGTTTCAGACAGCGGAACTGTCGAGCCTTCAACACCGGTGAACTTCTCAGCCATGTAGGTGTTTTGCGAGAGGAACTGCTCAATGCGACGTGCACGTGCAACTGTCACCTTGTCTTCTTCAGACAATTCGTCGACACCCAAGATCGCAATGATGTCTTGAAGTTCCTTGTTCTTCTGCAAAATCGCCTTCACGTGAGTTGCCGTGTCGTAGTGCTCGCGACCAACCAGTGCAGGGTCAAGGATTCGAGAAGTCGAAGCCAAAGGATCAACAGCCGGGTAAATACCGCGGGAAGCAATTTCACGCGAAAGCTCAGTCGTTGCATCCAAGTGCGCGAATGTCGTTGCCGGAGCCGGGTCCGTGTAGTCATCGGCGGGGACGTAAATTGCCTGAAGCGAGGTGATGGAGTGGCCACCTGCCGAGGTAATACGTTCCTGGAGCTGACCCATTTCATCAGCCAAGTTCGGCTGGTAACCGACAGCGGAGGGCATACGGCCCAGCAGCGTCGATACCTCAGAACCAGCCTGGGTGAAACGGAAAATGTTATCGATGAACAACAGCACGTCCTGATGTTGGACGTCACGGAAGTACTCAGCCATGGTCAGGCCGGTCAGTGCGATACGCAAACGCGTGCCCGGGGGCTCATCCATCTGTCCGAAGACCAGTGCTGTCTTATCGAAGACTCCCGCTTCTTCCATCTCATGAATGAGGTCATTTCCTTCACGCGGGCGTTCACCAACGCCTGCGAAGACTGACACACCACCGTGGTTCTGGGCAACGCGCTGAATCATTTCCTGAATCAGAACGGTCTTGCCCACGCCTGCGCCGCCAAAGAGACCGATCTTGCCGCCCTGAACGTAGGGGGTCAACAGGTCGATGACCTTGATGCCGGTCTCGAACATCTTGGTACGAGCTTCGAGCTGGTCGAAGGCCGGGGGCTGACGGTTAATGGGCCAACGCTCGGTGATCTCAAGCTGTTCCCCGGGCTTAAGGTTCAAAACATCGCCGGTCACATTGAAGACGTGGCCCTTGGTGATATCACCAACCGGTACCGAAATCGGTGCACCGGTATCGGTGACGATTGCACCGCGAACCATGCCGTCGGTCGGCTTCAGGGAGATCGCACGCACGAGGTTGTCACCGAGGTGCTGTGCAACCTCAAGGGTGATGGTTTGGCTGGTTCCTCCCTCGCCTTGCCCCGTTAAGTTCACATCAACGTGCAAAGCGTTGTACAGCGGAGGAATCGCATCCGGCGGGAATTCGACATCGACAACGGGGCCGACAACACGTGCAACCCGTCCCTGTCCAGTTGAAGTTGTAGTCATTTGTGTATTCTCCATGTGCACGGGCCTCAGCCCTGGACCAATGCGTCGGCACCGCCCACGATTTCCGTGATCTCTTGAGTGATCTCCGCCTGGCGGGCCGAATTCGCCAGACGCGTGTATTTCGTAATCAGTTCTTCCGCGTTATCAGTTGCCGTGTGCATCGCGCGTTGGCGCGAAGCCAGTTCTGAAGCCGCAGCCTGCAAGAGGACGTTACGAATTCTGCTGGACACGTAAAGCGGCAGTAGTGTGTCAAGAACCGCTTCAGGTGAAGGAATGAATTCGTACTCGGGGAAAATCGCAGTGTTTTCCTCGTGAGTGCCGCGTTCTTGCTCTCGTTCGCTATCTCCTTCAGGAGCATCGACAACGGAAAGCGGAATCATGCGTCGAACTTCGGGCACCTGGCTCATCATCGACTTGAATTGCGTGTAGACCAAGTGAACTTCACACACACCGCTGAGGTGATGCGGATCCGTGAACCGATCAAGAAGTTCACGAGCGATCTGGTTGCTTACTTCCTGAGAAGGGGAATCCGATTCACCTTCCCACGAGTCTTCGATCTGCACTCCACGGAAACGGAAGTACGCTTGCGCACGACGACCGTAGGTATAGAGAACGGGGATCTTCCCCTCTTCTTCCAGACGTTCAATGAGTCTTTCGGCCTCGCGAAGGATCGTCGCCGAATAGGCTCCCGCCATCCCTCGGTCCGAGGCCACCACCAAGACCGCAACGCGCCGCGTATCGTGGCGTTCCCGGGTCAAGGGGTGTTCGAGATCCGTGTGGATGGCAACGGCGGCAACCGCCTGCGTAAGGGCCTTTTCGTAAGGCCCTAATTCGGTGGCTGCACGACGGGCAGCACCGATACGCGAGGCTGCAATCATTTCCATCGCACGAAAGACCTTAGCCAGCGTTTGCGTTGATGCAATCCGCTGTTTATAGATCCTTTGTTGTCCACCCATTATCAGGCCTCGGAGGCTGCAGGACGAGAACGGACGATCTGCTCTTGGGAACGCACAGCCTGAACTTCACCATCGTCAAGGTTGCCTGCTCCCTTACGAGCACTCACCCACTGGCTGTGGAAGGCTTCCACGCACGAGCGAAGCTTTTCTTCGTTCTCCTTCGTGAGTTCACCGGTTGCGGCAATCTCGTCGAGAACCGAGGAATTCGAGTGCAGGTAGTCAAGCAATCCGCTTTCGAAAGAAAGCACCTCATTGACCTCAAGGTCGTCGAGGAATCCGTTGGTTCCTGCCCAGATTGACGCAACCTGATCTTGAACGACGTAGGGAGAGTTCTGGGGCTGCTTGAGGAGCTCCATCAGACGCTCACCACGTGTGAGCTGTCGGCGAGTTGCCGCATCGAGGTCCGAAGCAAACATTGCGAATGCCGCCATCGAACGGTACTGCGCAAGGGTGAGCTTCAAGGTACCCGCGACCTTCTTCATGGCCTTAATCTGCGCGGCACCGCCGACACGAGACACCGAAATACCGACGTCCACAGCAGGACGCTGGTTCGAGTTGAAGAGGTCGGACTGCAAGAAGATCTGACCATCGGTAATCGAAATAACGTTGGTCGGAATGTACGCCGAAACGTCGTTCGCCTTGGTTTCGATGATCGGCAAGCCAGTCATCGATCCTCCGCCGAGGTCGTCGGAAAGCTTTGCGCAACGCTCAAGAAGGCGTGAGTGCAAGTAGAAGACGTCACCGGGGTAGGCTTCACGCCCCGGCGGGCGTCGCAGGAGCAAGGACACCGCACGATAGGCCTCGGCCTGCTTCGAAAGATCGTCGAAGACGATAAGAACGTGCTTGCCCTGGTACATCCAGTGCTGACCAATAGCTGAACCCGTGTAGGGAGCCATGTACTTGTAGCCCGCAGGATCCGAGGCGGGAGAGGCAACGATCGTCGTGTATTCCATCGCGCCGGCGTCTTCCAGAGTCGAGCGCACTGAGGCGATCGTCGAACCCTTCTGACCGATTGCAACGTAGATGCAGCGCACCTGCTTATTCACGTCACCGGTGAGCCAGTTATCGCGTTGGTTGATGATCGTGTCCAAGGCGATAGCGGTCTTACCCGTCTGGCGGTCTCCAATGATGAGCTGACGCTGACCACGACCGATCGGAATCATCGAGTCGATAGCCTTCAGGCCGGTCTGCAAGGGCTCATGGACCGACTTACGCATCATGACGCCAGGAGCCTGGAGTTCCAGTGCGCGGCGCCCATCCAAGTCGGTGATTTCACCGAGGCCATCGATCGGACGTCCCAGCGGATCCACCGTACGACCCAAATAGCCATCGCCAACGGGGACCGAGAGAACCTCGCCGGTACGGTAAACAGGTTGGCCTTCTTCGATCGAGGAGAAGTCACCGAGAATAACGGTACCGATCTCGCGCTGTTCAAGGTTCATCGCCAAGCCCAGCGTTCCATCTTCGAAACGCAGAAGCTCGTTCGCCATGGTGCCGGGAAGGCCCTCAACGCGAGCAATGCCGTCGGCAGTTTCTGTAACGTGTCCGACCTCGTCGGTCACGACCTGTGCGGGTTGGTACGATTCCACGAAAGAGTCGAGCGCCGCCCGTACTTCCTCGGGGCTAATGGACAGATCAGCCATTGAGTTTTCCTTCTATCTATTCCTCGAACACATCGGGCTAACCGACGATCGAACGTTTCAAAGCACCGACCCGCGTGGCCAGTGATGCGTCGACGCGCTCCGTGCCCATTCGGACGACGAGGCCGCCGAGCAGATCCGGACGCAAAGTGTAGGTTGCAGAGACTGGGCTTCCCAGTTTCTTCTCGAGAATCTTTTCAAGACGATTCTTCTGATCTTCGCGTAGTTCTTGAGCCGATTCGACAAAGACGAAGCGCCGACCTGATAGCTCCGCAGCGCGGGCAGCGAGGCCTCGAAGCTTCTCCAAAAGGTGGCCGTGAGAGGCTCGCCCGACGCTGCGGCGTAGGAGGCGCAAAGTTGGACGGTTCACGACGCTACCGAAAACCTGCTGTGACAAGTCAGCACGTCCCTTTGGGGACAGAGCTGACAAATTCGACAGCTCGTTTCGCAGATCGCGATGAGACTGGAGGAAAACAGCAATTGCAACCAATTGCGCTTCTGTCTCTTCAAGAACCCCGTCAAGCTGAGCATTGAGTAGGACTGCATCGCAACCCGCATCTTCAATTTTCAGCACGATGTCACGCGGACGAGACCAGTGCCCCTGCCCCAGGTCATGCAAACACTGAAGCGAAACTTCACCCACAACAGGGCTGAAAAGACGGTCAATAAGAGAGTCTTTATCGTTCTGGCTCCGCGCGGGATCAGTAAGGGCACGCTGAACGGAAGAGTGTGTGCGAAGAAAATCCGCAACACCAAACAAATCTTCCGCAAGCGCCATGCGGTCACCATTCACCTGCGTCAGGCGTTCGCGTAACTGCTCAGGAGTCATCAG
>USHU01000012.1 GCA_900554605.1 uncultured Actinomyces sp. | reverse complement strand
CTCGATCCTTTGTGACGCATTGAAGGGCGTCGTCTTGAAGTGTCCAATACGAGATATTCAGGCAGTGAGGACGCGGGAGGCCTTCCTGCACGAGGCTCAGAGATGTAACTCTTCCGTCTGCATCATTGGTTGATTTCACGGAAAGCTTCGAAGGCCCCGTGGTTAAAAGCCACGCATCCTTCCACGATGCAAGATCGTAACCGCTGGCTTCTTCCAGTGCGGCTAATAGGTCATCAAGGTTCGTTGCACCGTTCGCGTGGCGCTGGAAGTACAAGCGAACGCCGTGATAAAAGGCATCTTCGCCAACCCACGCAACGAGTTGCTTGAGCACGGAGGCGCCCTTCGCATAGGTGATGCCGTCAAAATTATTCGTCGCAGCCGGGATATCGGGGATATCGGCAACGATCGGATGCGTTGTCGGGTATTGGTCTTGGGCATAGGCCCAGGCTTTACGGCCGATGGCAAAGGACGCCCACTCCCCCGTGTAGACAGTTGCTTGTGCTGCCGAAGTCGTTCCTTGATTTTCGGCAAAGGACTCCTTCAACCACAGGTTGTCCCACCAAGCGGGAGTCACAAGATCACCGAACCACATGTGGCACATTTCGTGAAGGATTGTGTTTGCTCGTTTTTGTCGAAGAGCGAAAGAAGGAGTATCTCGGCTCAGATAGCTCTCCGTAAATGTCACGCAGCCCGGGTTTTCCATTGCCCCGAGGTTATATTCGGGTACGAAAATCTGGTCGTAGCTTCCCCAAGGATAGGTATACCCGTAACGCGCGTGATAGTGATCGAGGCCGGCGCGCGTAACCGTCAGGATATCGTCGCTATCCATCGCTCCAGCAAGCGCTTGCCGACACATCAGACGCAACTCGAGACAGGCCGAGGCGCCATCTCCCGCGCTACCTTTCCACGTTCCCCCATCAATAACAGCCCACTGACCGGCGACAACGGCCGTGATGTAGCTCGACAGAGGTGGCGTCGTTGAAAAGTCCCACCGCGTGTTTTCATCCTCCATGGCCACCGTCGTCGCAACTCCATTTGAAGTAACGACCCAAGAAGATGGGGCAATCACGTGGAAGGTCCACTGGGGCTTGATGTCAGGCTGGTCGAAACAGGGCCATGCCCGGTGAGCGTCTTCTGGTTCAAATTGTGTGTAGAGGTAGTAACGCCCATCTTCGGGATCACGATAGCGATGCAGCCCCTCCCCCGTTGTCGAATATCGACACTGAGCCTCAACACAGATAGTGATTTCTTGGCCTGTTGGCAATTCGTGTAGGTCGATCCGCTCGCCATCGTGCGTGTATAGCACTGCGATTCCATTAACGCTGACCTGCTGAACGCTCCCTGCACAATCAATGAAAAGATCGGGGCTGGCCGTCACAAGAGTGATATGCGAACATACGGGGAAAAGCGACTCATGCGTCGCTCCGCTCAGATCGAGGGACACATCGATGTGTCGTACCTTAATGGAAGCAGAGCGTTGGCGGGCATCTTCACGGGTCAGGACATACATGGTGCCATTCTAGGTATTTGCCTGCTCACGTGTCGATGAAAGAGCTTTTCATGGGCCAAGAAGTTAGGCTAAACGGTATGACACAAGCGAATGAAATTCGTCCCAATATCCCCGCCATGCCACTTACTCAGGCGCTTGAAGGCGTTGCAGACGTGGATTGGACCTTGTGCCCCAATCCCGAGCTTAGTGTGAATGGCGTGAGCGTTTCTTCCACCGATATGGAAGAGGGGTGGATCTTTATTGCGATTCCAGGTCTTGTGCAGCACGGAATTCGTTTCCTTCATTCCGCGCTGAGCTCCGGTGCCTGCGCTATTGTTACCGATCCTGAGGGGGCTTCGCGCGCTCGCGCTGAGTATCCAAGTCTTCCGATCGTCGTTGTTCCCGACCCACGTCAGGCAAGTGCCCTCATCGCTGCAAATGTCTATCGCCACCCGGCCTCGTCACTGAAAACCGCTGCGGTTACTGGAACGAATGGCAAAACGACGACGACCTATCTTCTGCGGTCCATTCTTCGAGGGGGTTTTAGTGATCCAGCATTATGCGGAACAGTTGAGATCCGGGTTGGAGATCTCCTGATCAATTCAGAGAAGACCACGTCTGAGGCTCCCGAAATTGAAAGAATCCTTGCCCTAGCCCGGCAAAAAGACTGCGGTGCCGCAATTGTCGAGGTTTCCGCTCATGCGCTCAGCCTGAATCGCATCGATAGCATCGTCTTCGACGTTGCAGCTTTCACGAATCTTCAGCACGATCATCTGGATTACTACGGTGACATGGAATCCTACTTCGCTGCCAAGAAGAGCCTATTTACTCCTGCCCACTCCAAGCAGGGCGTTGTGTGCGTGGACGATGAGTGGGGCCAGCGCCTCGCGCGAGAGAGTGAAGTACCTGTAACAACAGTCGCAGTTTTTTCTGACCGCGAGGCCGATTGGAAGGTCACCAAGATTACATTCGATCGCGATATCCCCGCCGTCACCTTTGATCTTGAGACACCTCAATCGCATCTGCGTACCATTCGCATGCCTATGCTCGGCGAAGTCAATGTACAAAATGCCGTCGTTGCTTTGGTGAGTGCAGTCCAAATGGGCACCGATTTTGATGCTGCTGTCCTGGCTCTGGAGAATGCAGAGCAGGTACCCGGACGCATGACTTCCGTGAATCCGGATCCGGGAAATCAACCCCTTGTCATTGTCGACTTCGCCCACACTCCCGAAGGTCTTGAGTGGACTCTCAAGTCAGTGCGTGAACTGACACGCGGCAAACTCGTCCTGGTCTTTGGAACCGATGGCGACCGTGATGCGACGAAGAGAGAGCCCCTGGCCGCAATCGCCGCGCAGCTAGCTGATGTCTTGTGGGTGACCGACGAGAACCCACGGTCGGAAGACGCTTCTTCTATTCGTCGCCAGCTTCTTTCCGGAATCCGCTCGATCCGTCCCGATCTTGAGAACGTCACTGAAGTTTCGACCTGCCGCCGCGACGCCGTTCGTGAAGCTATCCTTGCTGCCCAGGCCGGGGATATCGTTGTGATATCGGGTAAGGGAGCCGAGTGGTACCAAGAGATCCGCGGAATTAAACATGCCTACAATGACGTTCCTGTTGCACAGGAAGTGCTCGCACAAGACATTCGCGCGCGCCTCTAAGGCATTGCAACCGATAGGATAAGCCTGTGAGTGAAGAGCACATCGACATCCAAGACCCCTATGACGAAACTCAGGAGGAGCTTCGTGCACGCGCGATGCGTGACTCCCTTGAACAATTCGACCTCGACGAAGAAGACCTCGCCCTATTAGACGAGGACTTTGACTACGGTGACGAGGTTGAAGATGAGTTTGGCCTCCCGGTTCTTGCTGTCATTGGTCGGCCCAACGTGGGTAAGTCAACACTGGTCAATCGCATTATTGGAAGGCGCGAGGCCGTCGTTCAAGATACTCCCGGTGTTACTCGCGACCGCGTGTCCTACCCGGCAGATTGGGCGGGTCGACGCTTCACGCTTGTTGATACCGGCGGCTGGGAAATCGACGTCAAGGGTATTGATCGATCGGTCGCAGAACAGGCAGAAATCGCTGTTGATCTGGCAGATGCCGTGCTGTTCGTTGTCGATGCAACTGTCGGCATGACCGACACAGATGAACGTATCGTTTCGATGCTTCGACGCAGCGGCAAGCCAGTCGTATTAGCCGCGAACAAGGTCGACTCTGCTATGCAGGAGGCTGAGGCAGCTTATCTGTGGTCGCTTGGCATGGGAGAGCCTTACGCGATCTCTGCCCTACACGGACGAGGAACCGGCGACCTGCTCGATGCTGTCTTGGCTGTTCTTCCTACGGAATCCGCTGTCGCCTCGGCTCTTCCCGAAGGCGGTCCGCGTCGCGTTGCGCTCATCGGGCGCCCAAATGTAGGAAAATCGTCACTTCTCAACGCCTTGGCCGGCGCTGAACGCGTTGTGGTGAATGAACTTGCGGGAACGACTCGTGACCCTGTTGACGAACTCATTGAGCTCGATGGTGAGAAATGGTGGTTTGTTGACACCGCTGGTATCCGTCGCAAGATGCATCGAACGACCGGCGCTGACTACTACGCATCGATCCGTACTCAGGCGGCTTTGGAGAAAGCAGAACTTGCACTCATTCTGTTTGATGCCTCGGAGCCACTCACCGAACAAGATATTCGAGTGGTACAGCAGGCAGTTGATGCTGGACGCGCCATTGTCATCGTCAATAACAAGTGGGATATGGTCGATGAGGAACGCCAGGCGCAGCTGAGGGCCGAGTTGGAACGCGAACTTGTTCAGGTCTCATGGGCACCCCGCATTAACCTTTCGGCTAAAACGACGTGGCATATCAACCGCCTCACGCGCGCAATGGAGACTGCGCTGGATAGCTGGGAAACTCGCATTCCCACAGGCCGTCTAAATGCCTTCTTAGGCGAACTGGTCGCAGCGCATCCGCATCCCCTTCGCGGCGGAAAGCAACCTCGAATCCTCTTCGCCACTCAGGTGTCAAACATGCCTCCGCGTTTCGTCATCTTCACGACTGGATTCTTGGATCCCGGATATCGTCGATTCATCGAACGTCGTCTGCGAGAAGACTTCGGCTTCGAAGGTTCCCCCATTCAGATCTCGGTGCGCGTACGCGAACGTCGTCGTCGCTAGGTGACGCACAATCATTAGTGCTCAGTCATCACTTTCTTTGGAAAGCTCGATCTTGTACCGGAAGATTGTGCTCATATACGTCCCTGTGCGCCGATTGAGAGATGCTGTGGCATCGATGAGGGGTGTCATGGATCCGGCCCTTCGCGAATTCAGATCTTTCAGAATCGGCATCGCGTAGTACGCGTTCTTTTTATTCTCCAGATCCATGAACCAGTGACCACCGAGATGATGACGATAGGTCTCGCCGATATACACGGTGAGTAGGTCGTGCATCCGCCGATCGTTAATGAGATCTTGAGGCGATGAGTAATGTGCAAGCATCCACTCTTCGAGGGCATCAATAGACTCAACTGAGAGGTCAAGATTCAGACCGTTTTCTTTGGCGAATGTGTCGGTCATGCAATCCAGCTTGTCAGAAATGAAGAAAATCCATTCCTGAAAGTCTTCTTGCGTGTACGCCATCATTGCCTCATCTGCGCCGTCGGGGCTGAACTATGAGGCGATTCTACCGCCCTCAAAGTACTGAACTCTACTACCTCCGGACCAGAATTCATCACTTGTGGGATACCCATAGCCTCCGCGTTCGTATCCGCTGCGACCGTAGGCTTCGAAGATGCGCCCTCATACAAAGTGCGCTCCGGTAGTGGGCGACCAGTAGGCGGTTCCCTTGTCAAAGATTTGAAATGCGCCCTTACCGGAGTTTGTCTCAGCACTCTTTGCAACGCCCAAAACTCTCGCGCCGCCAAGATCGCGATAGGCGTTTGCGATGCCGGTACCGTAACGCAATACGTAGGTTCCCGAATCCGAAGACCAGGTAATTACGCCACCTTCGAATTCTTGGACCCGTCCTGATCCTGCAGAGTATTCATCGCTCAGCGGGTAACCGAGGAATCCTCGCTCGTATCCGGATGCGCCATAGGCACCGAAGATTCCATTACGCACAAAGTGCGTCCCTCCTTCGGCGGTCCAATACGCAGTTCCGTACTCAAACACCTGGAAAACGCCTTTTCCGGAAGGGGTTTCAGCTGTAGTTGGCAGGCCGATGACTTGTGTTCCTCCGAGGTCACGGTAGGCGTTAGCAATCCCGGTGCCGTAGCGCAGAATGTATGTACCAGAGTTTGAGCTCGTAATCACTCCACCCTCGAATTCTTGCACGCTTCCCGAGGCAAGTGCGTATTCATCGCTCGTGGGGTATCCCAACTTTCCACGTTCATACCCAGCCGAACCGTATTTCTCAAAGATACGGCCGCGCACGAAATGCGTTCCACGCGCTGCCGTCCAGTAGGCGGTCCCCTTTTCGAAAACTTGGAAAACACCGCTGCCAGAACGGGTCTCATCGGATGTAGCTGCGCCCAAAACCTTCGCGCCGCCTAATTGAGTGAAGGCATCAGCAATACCGGTGCCATAGCGAAGCGTATGGGTACCAGCATTTTGAGTCCACGTGATTGTTCCGCCTTGAAATTCTTGCGCGCGTCCAGAACCCGCAGAATATTCGTTGCTTGTAGGGAATCTTAAGACGCCACGCTCATAGCGTTGCTTTCCGTATTCGACGAAGATCTTGCCACTGACAAAGTGTGCATCGGTTTGCGCAGTCCAATATGCGGTCCCGCGATCGAAGAGTTGGTAGACACCGGGAGCACTTGCTACCTCATTTGATTTGGGATTGCCCATGAGCGACTTACTGTCATTCCACAGGCCCCAGATCGCCCCTTTCACGGTGTAGGTAGCCGAGCGATCATTCGCCGAGGTCGAGGTCGAGGCCGATTGGGAGGGCTGTGCCCCATTTTGCGCAATCTCACGAATTGCTGGAAGCTTCGAGTATCCGGCATCTCCCGGGCAACTTGTCGGATAGGTGTCTCGGTGGCCGGAGATACGGGCAAGATTGATGTAGGTGCCGGCCCGATATTTAGGGTTGGATCCCTTGGGCCTAAAGCCTGCAGATTCGGACATATTTGTCACTCCTGCACGCCTGAGCTGCCATCCTGCAAGAGCACCGACAGTATTAAGGGTTGCCTGCGACGGCGCCTCGGATTGATAGGTTCCCATCATCGAGATCCCCATCGTGCCGGAGTTAAAGCCCTGATCGTGGGCACCAGCAACCATCTTGCCGGCCGGTGAGGAGAGTGTCCCTTTTCGTCCCTCGAAGGCGCGTCCCCACTTATCAACGAGGAAGTTATACCCGATGTCTCCCCAATCCAAGGTGACCGCATGATAGTGATAGATCCCGCGAACAATCGATGCTGATTGGTCCATTGTGTAGTTGTTCGTCCCCGCGGTGTGGTGAACAACAACATGACTTGCCGTGAAGTACTCCGGATCCCAGTCAAGGTAGGACTCATCTGCTCCCCAACCGCTCCTGCTGGTTACAGCGACCGGCAGGCCATTGGGCTGAACAGTTGCGGGGAAAGCGCGAGCAAGTTTCGTTCCGTTAAGCCCACGAGCCTGACCGGAACCTACGCCGGAGGTGATCACGCCAGAGCGTGCATTATCAGTCTCGACTGCCTCTTGATCGACATCGGTGTTCTGGGCAGAAAAATCTGCCTCTCCCCCTTCGCCACTTTGACCAGCGGGAGAGGACTCGATCTGCGAGGCAAAGCTTGGTGAGTTCTCTTGAACAGAATCTTGGTTAAGATCGGTATTCGCGGCCGGGACCGAGTCAATATCATTCTCGCTCAAAACGGTTTCGCCTTGAGGATTTTCGGGAACCATCGCGACTTCAAGGTCCGAGGGAAGGTCAGATTCCTTTCCCGTGACGCGAACCTGAATTGCGTCGGCACCGGCGGTGACAAATGGGTCAGTTCCGCCACGCACATTGTGTCCATCAGCGCGATCTTTTCCTGCGCCGCCATCGCCATCGGTGAGGTACCACTGGCTCCATTCGCCCCTCTCGCGCACGCGGATGTAAATCTGTGTGCCTGAGGCAAGACTGTCTTTTCCGCTCCATGACAGACCTGTGACCAAAAATGGATCAACGCTCAAGGGTTGCGTCAAAATCGCGGCGTCTTGGCTTGGATCGAAGCTGCTTGTCCCCTGGCTTTGCAAAGTTGCGCGTGAAATCCGCGTCAGCGCGTGCCCGCTTCCGATGTTGACCGTCTCGAGTCCGGCTTGGGCAAGGTGAGTGGGTTCGCCCTGCGCGCGGGTCAATATGATCTTTTGGACCGGACGTTCCTGCGCTGACGAGGCCGCAGCCTGAGTTACCGCGTAGGCGCTACTTTGGGGGGCTGCAGTAGCTGCCGCTTGTGGAACTACCAAGCTTGCGAAGGCAATGCCCGCCGCAAAAGAAACTAATCGCATCGAAAAACTCCGTCAGTGATGATGGTTTGTCACTTTCGTAACACTATACACATCTGTCACATGAACAACATCAATTAGTGGAAGGCTTAACACGAGACAAGGAGGAATTTATGAGGAAACTAGGCTCTCTTCATTCGCCTCATTCCTGCAGAGCCGAGCAACAGTAAGCCAACGAGAAGATAGGGCAGAATTCCTCTTCCGTCGGTATAGGCACGTGGTCCACTTCAAGATCAAACACGTCAATAGCGGGGTGTTGTGTAGTAAGACCGTCACAAGACGAAATGAGCGTGACTGTCTTAGCTCGCTGCGCGACTGCGGCGAGAAGCTTGCGTCAGCGCGCCGGTCGTAGGTGCAGGATCGGCATCGTCGGCCGCTGCAATATTCCTAGCGCTCGAAGGTAGAGCACATGAGAAGTAAACCCCATAAACAAAAATCAGGACCGATAACTCGGTCCTGATCGCTGTCGGGCTGGCGGGATTTGAACCCACGACCCCTTGACCCCCAGTCAAGTGCGCTACCAAACTGCGCCACAGCCCGCTTTAATCACCTGGATTTCGGCGACTCGGATAGTCTAGCCCAAGTCGCCTCAAAAACTCCAATCGAGCACAGCGACCCCCGTCACATTCACGAGTGAGCCCCACTAAACTCTGCTGGAAGTAAGGCAAGAACAGCCTCCAAGACTCCCTCGATATCAAGCTCCGAGGTATCAACTAATTCGATCCCGGGACCGGGGGTAAGAAACTCACTGACCTTTGAATCAGATGCGTCACGGTCCACAATCTGCGCGCGTACCTTCGCCAAGCTTTCAGCGCTGTCATCACCAAAAAGTTCACGCGCACGCCGTTTCATCCGCGCAAGAGGTGACGCCACAAGCAAAACTCGCAGATCAGCCTCGGGATAAACCACCGTCGTAATATCCCGCCCCTCAGCGACCATGCCCGAGCCGTCGGCGCTAGCCTCGGCCATACGTCTGCGTTGCTGCTCGGCCATCCACGCGCGCACAAGAAGATTAACCGCAATCTTGGGCACGGCCTCGGCAATCTGGGGCGTACGGATCAACGAGGCCACTTCCCGCTCCCCTACGTAGAAGTGAGGATTGACGGGATTTGAATCAGCGCTCAAATGAAGACTTGGCAAGAGTGCAGCAACCGCCTCGTGATCATCAAGATCAACGCCAGCCTCAAGGGCTACGAGCGTGAGGGAACGATACATTGCGCCCGTATCCAAATAGCCAATCCCGAGGCGCTCGGCAAGAAGCTTGGCGATCGTTGACTTCCCCGAACCAGCAGGACCGTCAATCGCAATCGTTAACCCGTGGCAATGAGGTGCACTTTCCATTGTTAGTCTCCGCTTCCTGTATTCCAGCCTCGTTCTTCAAGCTGTTTCACCGTCGAAGTGACAATTGACGGGTCAAGACTGATCCTTGCGACACCCATTTGGGCTCCAGCGGAGTGCTCCAAAGAAAGGTCTTCGATATTGACACCGATCTCGCCGAGTTCTGTGAACAGTCGACCAAGCGAACCAGCGGTATCAGGGACAAAAACGTCAAGCACCGCGTAGCGGGTTGGCGCACCACCGTGCTTACCGGGAATCCGCGCTACTCCCCTATTACCCAGGTCCATAACCCGATGAACTGCACCAACGCTTCCCCCTTCGAGGGGCCCCCGCTGGGCCGCGGCATCGAGGTGGTCAATAAGATCATCGAGATCCACGCGAATCTCGCGAAGAACTTCAACAACAGGACCTGCATTTCCAGCCAAAATCGCCGTCCACAGTCGCGGATCAGAGGCCGCAATGCGTGTCGTGTCGCGAAGTCCCTGGCCAGACAGCGAAAGCGCAGACTGCGGTGCATCAACTAAGCGCGCAGCGAGCATCGAGGAGACAAGCTGGGGAACGTGCGAGATTAAGGCAACCGACTGGTCATGAGTACGAGCATCCATCTCGATCGGGAACGCTCCAAGATCAACGGCAAGCGAGCGGATCTCCATGACAGCATCGGGAGTTGAGTAACGATTAGGAACAATCACCCACGGGCGCCCGTAGAAAAGGTCAGCATCAGCCGCCCCAGCCCCGCTTCTTTCCCGACCTGCCATCGGATGGGAACCGACATACCGACTGGGAATATCCGCACCGCGCCGCTGGGCCTCGTCAAAGACCCCGTCACAGACAGCAGACTTCACAGAGGCAACATCGGTCACTACAGCCTGCGGATAGCGAAGCAGTGCATCAACAACGCAGACATCGGCGACATCAGGGGGCGTCGAGACAATCACGAGGCGCGGAGAACATGGATCCTCTTGGCAGATCAGTGTCCCTGCGCCCAGGTCTTGGGCAAGCCTTCCAGCAGTTGGTGAAGCATCCCGAAGGTATACCTCAACTCCCCCGCTGCGAAGTGCCAAGGCTATCGAGGTCCCCAGCAGCCCCGTTCCAATAATGAGAACAGGGCCCTTCGTCGCTAAAGTGCGCTCCGACACTGTGCTTCTCACAAACCGACTACATCGTAGAGAGCCGCCAGCTGCGGACCCTTGACTCGGCGCATCGTGCCCGGTTGGAGGTGATCCAGACGGATCGGTCCGAACTTCGTACGAACCAGTTCGCGAACCGGGTAACCGACCTCGTCCATCAAACGACGAACCAGACGATTACGACCTTCGTGGACAACGATCTCAACCGTTGTAATGTCACCGTAGGTTTCCATCGTACGGAAGGAATCCACGGCGATAGGACCGTCTTCGAGCTCGATGCCTTCCATCAGGCGACGACGAACGCCAGCTTTCACTTCTCCATGAACCCTTGCCACGTAGGCCTTGGGAATTTCGTAGGAAGGATGAGTCAAGCGGTTTGCGAGCTCGCCGTCATTGGTCAGAAGCAGCAGTCCTGAAGTGTCAATGTCCAAACGTCCAACATGGTAAAGACGTTCTGGATAGTCGACCAGCAGATCGGCAAGAGTCGGCCGCCCTTCAGGATCCGACATGGTCGAAACCATTCCAACGGGCTTGTTGACAGCCATGACAATTGGCCGGTTTTCTTCAAGAATGATGCGCTTACCGTCGACGTGAATCGCCTGGGTTGCGGGATCAACACGCATACCTTGACCGCGCACAACCTTACCGTCAACTTGCACGCGCCCCTGGGCGATCATTTCCTCAGCGGCACGCCGAGAGGCAACCCCCGCACGTGAGAGGACCTTTTGCAGGCGAATGCCGTCTTCGCTATAGGATTCGTTTCTCACAGTGTCTCCTCAAGTTCATCCAGCTCATCCGATGCTGGAAGGTAGGGTGCTAATGGGGCCAACTCGTCAAGGGAATTCATCCCCATCCGTTCAAGAAAAACAGCGGTCGTCGCATACAAGCGAGCTCCAGAAGAAGAATGGCCAACTTCTTCAACAAGTTCGCGTGCCAGCAAAGTCCGAACAACCGCGTCAACGTTGACGCCACGAATCTGCGAAATACGCGCTCGTGAGATCGGTTGACGATATGCGATGACTGCAAGTGTCTCTAGTGCCGCTTGAGACAGTTTAGATTGTCCAGTGCCAACAATAAACTGCGACACCAGCGACTCCCAGCGCGCAGATGAATAGATACGCCATCCACCGCCGAAACGTCGGAGCTCGAAGCCGTGGTCACGGCCACCGCGCGCGCCCAGGTACTCGGCAGCAAGCATGTGGAGAACGCACTCCATATCCTCGGGGGAAAGATTAAGAACCCTACCCAATTCTTCGGAGGTAACAGGTTGATCGACGACCATCAAAATTGCTTCAACGGGAGCAAAAAGCAGCTGCGCTTCTTGTGGACTGATCGCTCCACTCATGCGTCTTCCTCCCATTCGTCGACCTGCGGGTCGACGCCATTCCATACGATCTGAAGCGGAGCCAAAGCTTGTTCCTGTTCAAACTCGATTGCTCGGCGCCTATACAACTCTAAGATAGCCAAGAATCGAGAGACAACGACAGCAGTATCGCGAGCGTCCTCAATCAGCTGAGCAAAGGTCGCTCGTCCATGAGCGGATAGGAACGCCACGACATTGCGAGCCTCGCGGGCAACGGGCACCTGGGCCTCGTGAAGGTGAGTGACTTCCACGCTGGGAGGCTGAGCGCTCAGTACCTCAGCGAAGCACCGCGCCAGATCCTCCGGCGTTGTTTCAAAGCGCAACTCCGGCAAGAGACGCGCAAAACGAGCTTCGAGCGAGACACTTCGAGCAATGAGCCCCATGTGCGTGTCCAATCGCTCGGCAAGCGTAGCAGCTGCCAGTTTGAACGCACGATACTGCAAGAGCTTGGAGAAGAGAAGATCCCGCGCCTCTAAATCCTCTGCGCTTATCGATGAGTCTTCGTCGTAGTCGGGCAGCAAACGCGCAGCCTTCATATCAAGAAGAGTTGCCGCAACGACAAGGAATTCAGTCGTCCGCGACAAATCAGGAAACGCCTGCATGTGCGCAATAAACTCGTCCGTTACTTCAGCCAAAGCTACTTGCGTGATATCAAGCTTCTTGCGTGAAATGAGCTGAAGAAGAAGGTCGAAAGGGCCTTCAAAGACCCCAAGCGACACCTGAAACTCGTCAAGTGCCGCTTGAGTCAGCGTGCTGTCAGGCGACGTCTCCACGGGCGATGATCTCTCTGGCAAGACGTCGGTATGCTCGCGCACCCGGGTGGTTTGGTGCGTAGGTCGTGATCGGAACCGTTGCAACAGAAGCGTCGGGGAACTTCACGGTACGCGCGATACGCGTGGTGAAAACCAAGTCTCCGAAGGCCTCGTCCAGTCGTTCAAGAACTTCGCGCGAGTGCAGGGTGCGCGTATCGACCATTGTCGCGAGGATCCCATCGATCTTCAGGCGAGGATTAATCCGGTCACGGACAGTTTCGATAGTCTCCACAAGAAGTGCCACACCGCGCAGTGCGAAGAATTCTGCTTCCATGGGGACAATAACACCGTGCGCTGCCGTCAGCGCGTTGACCGTGAGCAAGCCCAATGAAGGCTGGCAATCGACCAAAATCACGTCGTAATCATCGACAACCGCACGCAAAACGCGCGAGAGCGCAGATTCTCGAGCCACCTCATTGACGAGTTGAACCTCAGCAGCCGATAGGTCGATGTTCGCCGGGACAATATCCAAACCCGGAACCGAGGTATGACACAGTGCCTGATGAATATCTTCCTTCGGATTCATCAGGAGGTTGTAGATGGTGTGCTCCATATCCAGAGTATTAATACCCAGTCCAACTGAGGCAGCACCCTGAGGATCAAAATCGACAATCAGAACGCGACGTCCGTACTCGGCAAGAGATGCCGCAAGATTAATGGTCGTCGTCGTCTTTCCGACCCCACCCTTTTGATTACACATCGCGATAATGCGCGCGGGTCCATGTCCCGTCAAAGGAGCCGGGATCGGGAAATCCTGTTCTTCGTCGGCAGGTAGGTCCCCGGTAAGCGTTGGCTGAGATGGATTCGTCACGCCTACCATCCTAGTGCATCATC
>USHU01000011.1 GCA_900554605.1 uncultured Actinomyces sp. | reverse complement strand
GCCTTCTTCAGCTCGCGGCCACGACCGATGCGCGGGTAACCGAGGATGGTCGCCGTAGGGAATTGAGTCATTTACTTATCCTTTGTCATCGTGAAATGGACGGGTCTAAATGGCTTGCAGAAACAAGTCCAGCGGCATCGAGCACATCAAGAGCAGGTGCCGCTTTATTAAAGGTATACATGTGGATGCCCGGGGCTCCCGCTTCATGCAGATCCCGAGCCAGCCGTGCTCCCAAAGAAACACCGACTGAGTACATTTCTTCGACTGACTGAGCGCTTTCCAAGCGTCGACGCAGGTACTCGGGGAAAACAACCCCGGTCAGCTCTGTCATTCGATTGACGCGCTTAATATCGGTCGGAGGCAAAATTCCGGGAACGATTGGGATTGTTACCCCGTTGCTCCGCGCTTTCTCAAGGAAGTTCACGTAGGTATCTGTTTCCCAGAACAACTGCGTGATCGCGAAAGAGGCGCCCGCGGATTGTTTGACGAGCAGGCGTTCAACTTCCTGATTGGGAGAGGTACCCGCTGCGGGGTTTCCAGCAGGGAATGCGGCAACAGCGATAGTGAGAGGCTTGAATGCGGCACGCAAGGCGGCACCGGGGTATTGCGCACAGCGCGCGGCCTCGATGGAGCGGATCAGAGTGACAAGTTCGGTTGCTGAGCTCACTCCCCCGGGCGCAGGCTGCCAATCCGGGCGGCCGACAGGAGGATCTCCGCGAAGCGCAAGGAAGGTTCGCACTCCGGCGTCCAAATAGTCCGAAACGACTTCCCCGACTTCTGTTGCAGTTGTTCCCACGCAGGTGAGGTGAGCAATGGGCTGAACGGGGCTGTCCTGTACGAGAGAGCGCACAACATCGCGCGCACTGTGGCGGTCTTGTCCTGCGGCGCCGTAAGTCACCGACAGGAAATCGGGGGTAACGGAGAGAAGACGCTGGACAGTATCCCAGAAAGGTTTAATGAGGTTTTCTTTACGAGGAGGCATGACCTCGAAGGACAAGGTCGTGAGGTCACTAGAAGATTGGGAGGGCTGTGTCATATAAGTCCTTGGAAGTCGGCGCGAAGCGCCACGGTCGGATGCGCGGAAAACTCAGGCGCACATTCGAGCGCGGATCGAACCCACAAGGGCACTACGTCCAGAACTTCTTTCAAGCATGTCTGTATTATCCGTTGTTTTCTTTCGACGTGCACAGCCGGCCCAGAGATTGGGAAAGTGTGACGGCTCGCGCCATGTACACTATGTAGGGCTGGCCAGAGCCTGGCTAGCACGCCTCCGTAGCTCAATGGATAGAGCAAGGGCCTTCTAATCCCGAGGTTGCAGGTTCGAGTCCTGTCGGGGGCGCTTTTCCGCACGCAATATGCACAGCGCGCTTCTCATCCGCTCTAGCATGCTTTTTTCTGAAAAACAGCCTACAGTTTGCCTTTATCCCGTACTTTCACCAGAATTTTTCCAAAAAGTCTCACCGAGATAGGAATTTAGGCCTAGAATCTGGCTAGGACCACCCACTCGCACTGTCGCAGGAGTAGCCATGTTCTCTTTGGTGAGCACAAGCTTTACGCCGTCAACGACGGCTATCGGCTCAAATGTTTTTCTCACGGCACTTGCCGGAATTCTTCCGCTCCTGCTGTTCTTCGTCCTTCTAGGCGCTTTTAAAGTCAAGACACACTGGTGCGCATTGATTTCACTGGTTGCTGCACTACTTATCGCCGTCCTTGGCTACAAGATGCCACTGAGCATGAGCTTTTTGGCAGCAGGCCAAGGCATTGTCTTCGCCTTAATCCCCATCATCTACATCATCATCGCTGCAGTGTGGCTGTACAACCTCACCGAGGTTTCCGGCCGCAGTAAAGACATGCGAGCTGTCTTCAACACAATCGGCAAGGGCGATATTCGAGTCCAGGCATTGATCATCGCTTTCTCGTTCTGCGGTCTACTTGAGGGCCTCGCAGGTTTTGGTGCGCCCGTAGCAATCGTTGCCGCGATGCTTGTCTCACTTGGCCTTCCCCCGGTAAAGGCTGCTGTTGTGACCATCGTTGGCAACGCAATCAATGTTGGTTTTGGCGCAATGGCAATCCCAACAACGACTGCTGGCCGTTTGGGTGGCCAAAATCCCCTGGTGGTTGCAGCGAATATGGGTCATCTTTCCTGGATTTTCGCCTGCTTCATTCCTCTCATCCTCTTGTGGATTCTTGATGGGGGCCGAGGCGTTGCCCAGCTGTGGCCGATCGCTCTGATTTCCGGCGTTGCGACCGCTGCCGGGCATTTCTTCACCTCAGAGTTCTCCTATGAGCTGACCGCTGTCCTTGCTTCTCTTCTGGGATTGGCCGCTTCTTACATCTTCCTCTTGGTGTGGACCCCGAAGACGCCCGATGACTACCGTTCTGAGAGCACTCAAGAGGATCGCCCCAATGCCTCGCGAATCACCTTGGCACTTCTCCCCTATGTTTTGGTTGTTGTCGTCATTGCTATCACCAAGTTGTGGAAGATCGGCGTCGATATTGATGCCATCTTCAAGTCAACAGACATCAAGATCCCAGTCCCTGGATTACACGGAGAATTGGTAGATTCTTCAGGCAAGGCAGTTTCTTCGACGATCTACACCTTCCAGTTCCTCTCTAACCCCGGAACCTGGATCTTCGTCACCGCCCTAATCGTTGCTTTCGTTTATGGTCGTACCAGTTCGGGCGGCCGTTACCCGATGACTTTCGGAAAGGGAATTGCAACTCTCTTCAAGACAATTTCTACCTTGAAGATTTCTATCCTGACTATCTGCTTGGTCATGGGCTTGGCGTACGTCATGAACCTCTCCGGACAAACAGGGGCGATCGGTACCGCTCTTGCAACAACCGGCGTGTTCTTCGCCTTCCTCTCTCCCATCCTCGGTTGGTTGGGAACAGCTGTCGCAGGATCGGCAACCAGTGCCGGTGCGCTTTTCGCCAATCTTCAGTCCACTGCCGCACAGATCGCGGGACTCGATCCATCGACTTTGCTTGCAGGCAACACGATTGGTGGAGGTATCGGCAAGATTGTGTCGCCACAAAATCTCACCATCGCAGCGACCTCAATCAACGAGCCCGGAAGCGAAGCAGAAATTCTCAAGAAGGCGGCCCCCTATTCCATCGGATTGCTGCTCATCTTGTGCGTCTTGATCTTCCTCGCGTCGCAAGGATATTTGGGTTCCTATATGCCCGTTGCTTAAGATCGTTGGGCTCGCAGTCTTGCGGCTGCGAGCCCAAGGTCTACTTGAAGAGAGAGGCGCTATGCCGAAGTCATTGCGATCCTTGGCAGTTCTCAGTGTCATCATCACGCTTCTGACGGGATGCATTCCCTTCGGTTCAAACGCCGCACAATCGCGTTTACCCCAGGACCCACGTTTTGCCGAGTTCACCTACGAAACTGACGGCGAGATCAAGGTCCAAGAGCGCACCGATTCCTTCAACGAACGGATGCCCGGGCTTCATGCAACGCAAGGACACGTCGTGGCAGCCAACTTCCCAGAAGGGTGGCTCTTACCCTCACCCGACCATCACTTATGGGTAACAGGCGTCGCAAGTGTTCCTCCTGAGACAATCCAGATGCTTGCCAATGGAAGCGACGGAAATAACGCGCTTCTTCCCGGTATCTATCCAGGCCTCTACGAGTACGTTCCCCAAAACTGCCACTTTTTCACTGTTCCCTTCGATTATGCGAATACTGTGCTCCAAACTGATAAGAACAACACTCAATCGAACTGGGGGTCATTCGAAATCACAAGCTTTGCGGCTTCCTCGGACTGTAATCTCATCATCGTCACTGGCGAAGGAATCAGGGGCTAAGAGAACACTTTCCCCAGCTGAGCACTCTGTCGGAGTAAAGAGAAGCCCAACAGACTTCCTTTCGCAGATACGGGAACTACTACCCGGCCTCGTGAACCCACGAGGCCGGGTCTTTGTTTTTCATGCACCGCAGCGGAGCGAAACTGAAAAAGGAAAGGATGCTCTGTCTTAAGTCGCATTTTCGGCGCTACAAATCACTTAAGAGAAGCCTTCATTTCAGCGATCGACTTCTACGACTTTTCGGCACGAAATCAACAATTCTAGCCCCGTCTAGAAAAGAGCTCACACATTTTCCCCCAATGGGACCTCAGACCCAGCCATACTTTGAGAAATAGCACCTACGAGAAAGGATCTCCCAGTGCGTATCGCTCTCTTCTCAACTTGCCTGGCAGACGTCATGTTCCCCCAGGCAGCCCAGGCGACAGTGTCACTGCTCGAGCGACTCGGCCATGAAGTCGTCTTCCCCGAAGGCCAGGTCTGCTGCGGTCAGATGCACGCAAACACTGGTTACTTCGAAGACGCTGCGAAGATCACGCGCAACCACGTCAAGGCATTTGAACCAGTTCTCGACGGAGAGTGGGACGCAATTGTGGTTCCCTCTGGCTCCTGCACGGGTGCTGCCCGCCATGAGCAAAAACTCGTTGCCGAACACGTTGGCGATGCACAACTTGCAAAGCGCTCCCAGGAAATCGCCAAGCACACCTACGATCTCACCGAGCTCATCACTGATGTCCTCGGTCTGGAAGATGTCGGCGCGTACTTCCCTCACACCGTTACTTACCACCCGACCTGCCACTCAATGCGCATTGCTCACGTAGGTGACCGCCCCTATCGTCTCCTGCGCGCCGTCGAAGGACTGACGCTCATCGATCTGCCCGACGCTGAAGTCTGCTGTGGTTTCGGCGGAACCTTCGCGATGAAAAACTCAGAGACCTCAACAGCGATGCTTGCCGACAAGGTCGCAAACGTAATGTCTACCCGCGCAGAGGTTCTGGTCATGGGTGACTACTCCTGCCTCATGCATGTTGGCGGCGGGTTGTCTCGTCTGAATTCGGGCATCCGCCCGATGCACCTTGCTGAAATCCTTGCATCAACCAAGGACCAGCCCTTCCTTGGCAACATTTCATTCGCACCGGAAAGCGCTCAGGTGATCTGATATGTCTGAAACCTTCATTGGTATGCCAGGAGTCGTCAGCGGCGATTCCGACGCCACGGTTCACACCGGAGGATGGCGAACAACCGTCACTATCCCCGAGGACACGCTCCTTTGGGGACCGACTTTCCCCGAAGGCGCACACCGCACCCTTGCCAATACTCAGATGCGCCGCAACCTGGGCCATGCAACCCGGACGATCCGCGCCAAGCGCGGCCAGCGCGTTGCCGAAATGCCCGACTGGGAAGATTTGCGCGACGCAGCTGAAGCCATCAAGTTTGAGGTCGAGTCCCGACTTCCCGAGCTTCTCGAAGAGTTCGAGCGCAATGTCACCGCACGCGGCGGCATTGTTCATTGGGCTCGCGACAAGCACGAGGCAAACCGCATCATCGCCGACATCATCAAGTCCAAGGGAGTCGATGAAGTCGTCAAGATCAAGTCGATGGCGACCCAGGAAACGAACCTCAACGAGTTCCTCAAGGACGAAGGCATCTCCGCGCGAGAAACCGACCTCGCGGAAATGATTGTTCAGCTTGCTGACGATATGCCCAGCCACATCGTTGTCCCCGCAATTCACCGCAATCGTTCCGAAGTTCGTGGAATCTTCCTCGACCGCATGGAAGACGCGCCCCGAGATCTTTCCGACGATCCGCAAGAACTCACGGCCGCGGCCCGCGCGCACCTTCGTAAGAAGTTCCTCCACGCAAAGGTTGCTGTTTCGGGAACGAACATGGGCATCGCAGAAACCGGTACCGTCTCGATCTTCGAATCCGAAGGTAACGGCCGCATGTGTCTGACTCTTCCCGATACTCTCATTACCCTCATGGGCATCGAAAAGCTGGTTCCGCGCTACCAGGACGTTGAGGTCTTCGCTCAGTTGCTCCCCCGCTCGGCAACCGGCGAGCGCATGAACCCCTACACCTCGATGTGGACCGGCGTCACCCCCGGCGATGGCCCCCAGGAATTCCACGTCATTTTGATGGATAACGGCCGTACAAAGACTTTGGCAGACCCGATTGGTCGCGAGGCTCTTGCGTGTATCCGTTGCGGTTCTTGCATGAATATCTGCCCGGTCTACCAGCACACTTCAGGCCACGCCTACGGTTCGGTTTACCCCGGCCCCATCGGCGCGATCCTCACCCCGCAGCTCACCCAGGGTTTGGACGAGAAGGATCCGGTTCACACTCTTCCCTTCGCTTCTTCCCTGTGTGGCGCATGCGGCGAGGTTTGCCCGGTCAAGATCAAGATTCCGAACATTTTGATCCACATGCGTGCACGCACCGTGGACGTCAAGCACAGCATCGTACCCGACGTGTGGGATCTGGCAATGGGCGTTTCGACTCCCGTCATGTCCAACGCTAAGGCTTGGGAGCTTGCAACGGCGGGCGTGAAGGCAACTCGCCTTATTGGTAAGAAGAAGGGCAAGATCGGCGCTCTCCCCTTCCCAGCCTCGCTGTGGACGGGAGCTCGTGATCTTCCGGTTGCTCCCAAGGAAACTTTCCGCCAGTGGTGGCGGCGCACTCACCCCGAATCAGATGCCTCCGCCCCGCGTACAGATGCACCGGCACGTGGCATTCCTTTGGCCAGTGAGCACGGAATGACTACTCACACGAACGATGAGGAGGCCTGAGATGGTTATGGATGCAAAGACCGCAATCCTTGCGCGTGCGCGCGAGGCCAGCGCTCGCAGGAAGGACGCCCCGTCCGCGAGATCCCTCGTAACTACATCCGAGAAGGGCAGTTTGCTCCCGGCTCAGATGAAGTCATCGCCGATATGATCGAAAAACTCGAAGACTACTCGGCACAGGTGGTTGAGGCTCGCGATGACGAGGCCATTGCCGACGCTATCGCAAAGTTCCTTTCCGAGGCGAAGGCATCTTCCGTGGTTGTTCCCTCCGGCCTCGATGATCAGTTCAAGAAGGCAGCCGGACGCGACAAGCGCACGGTCCGCGAGGACTCGCGCGAGGAGGCTATTCCGACACTCGAACTCGATGAAATCGACGCGGTGGTCACTCGCTCGCGTGTTGGTATCTCGATTTCAGGAACGATTGTTCTTGACGGTGAACCCGATCAGGGCCGCCGTGCGATTTCCCTGGTTCCCGACACCCATGTGGTGATTTTGGAGCGCTCCGCGATCGTCCCGACTGTTCCTCAGGCGGTTGATATCTTGGGTCAGAATCCGACTCGCCCGACGACCTGGATCGCCGGCGGTTCGGCGACCTCGGATATCGAGTTGGTTCGTGTCAACGGCGTTCACGGTCCCCGCTTCTTACGAGTCATCATCGCTCACTGAGCACTTCAACCTGACACGTTATTAAGTGGTGGGGCGGCCCCGAAAGGGCGGCCCCACCACTTAATTTTCCGTGTTCAAAAGAGAGTAATGCGCTGACTAAACGAAGTCGCCTAATCCGTCTTTTCCTGCGTATTTCCCTGCGAGCTCTCATGACTAAATGCGAAAGAATGAGTCGTCATATCATTCATCACGATATAAATCTTCTCGCACCCCTCTAGCTCTGCGAAGAAAATATCTTCGAGCTTAATACCCTGTTGCTCCAGTTCCTTCGTGAGCCATTCTTTGCTCTGGCCAGAGGCTTCAAGTTGATCTTGAACAATCTGACCCTTCGAAACCAAGAGATAGTTCAGACTCCCATCGCCCTTCTTGATCACAGTCAAAGAGCCGTTTGACTCATACTGTGCAAATTCGACATCTTCAACTGAGAAAATTCCACGCGAACGAAGTTGCTCGATGAAGGTAATCATGTCGAAAGTACTACTTGCATCATCGAGAGAATCAAAGACGAAATGGCCATGATTGATGATGGTCATTACTTTGCCCTTCGCGATCTGCCGCGCGGGCATGAATCGGGAAACAAGCAAGTTGAAGAGCGAAATCATGCACACAGCTGCAAGCAGCAGTACAACGTAGGAGAAAGTCGAAACCGAATGGTTATAGATAATACCGCCGATGATCCCACCGAGAATAAAGTTTCCGATGAAGTCAATAGAAGTGAATTGGGTAAGGCTCTGTTTCTTTGTCAAAGTCAGGTGAGCAGAGATGATCACGATACCGATGAAGAGCCGGAAAATCGAGTGCGCGTCAAGGATGAGTTCGTTCCACATAAGCTAACGATAGAACACGGACTAACTGATAACAGTGTGGGGTCCGGTACCTGTTGATACCGGACCCCACAAAAACTTGCGAACGGAGGAATCAGTCCTCGACGTCCAGCAGGCCGTTCTTGTACGCCTTCGCCAGACGACGGGGAACACGCACCTCACGGCCGCCCACCTTGATGGTGTTTAGCTCAGTGAGATCGGCCTTCCATGCGGACCGGCGAGTGCGGGTGTTTGCTCGGGACATCTTGCGCTTGGGAACTGCCATGACCCTACCGCTCCTCTTCTAGTTCTGACGTTTTTACCGCGTCGATGCGTATCTTTCAGATACACAGCCATAGACATATGACTTTCGACAACCTGACCACTGTAGCACGAAGGGCCAAAAGTACGCATATTCCAAAGGAAATATTCGTGCGAAGCTCGTCTCATTCGAGCCGAACTCCCCCACCATGCGACAATGAAGGCACTATGTCCTCTCTTCGAGTCCTTCGCTCAGGAACATCTCTGAGTCACGAGATCGAGATCAAACGATCGCGTTTCATTGCTGCGATCGCGCGAACAGATTCGCCCGAGGAAGCGCGAGCCTTCATTAATTCGGTCAAAGAACAACATCCCCAGGCACGTCACAATTGCTCGGCATGGATGATTGCAGAAGAAGGGCAATCGCCATCCCAGCACTCTTCTGACGACGGAGAGCCCTCAGGAACCGCTGGGACTCCAATGCTTGATGTTCTCAAGAGAAATGAACTGTGGAATGTGACGGTTGTTGTCACACGTTATTTCGGCGGAATTCTCTTGGGCGCAGGTGGCCTCGTGCGGGCCTACTCGAGCGCGACCAGCGAGGCCCTCGCATTGGCTTCTTTCGCCCACTTGGAGGCCCTCACGGTTGTTGAAACAGAGCTTGATCCCATCGATGCGGGACGAGTCGAGGCCGAACTGCGTCGCATGGGAGCACAGGTACTGTCTACCGAATGGGGCCAGAGTGTTTTGATGCGCTTAGCAATGGCTCCCGAGCAGCTTCAATCCGCCGCTGCGCTCCTGGCCAACCTCAGTTCAGGAAAGTACTCTTTCCGTGAATTGGGACAACGTTACATAGAAATCGAGGAATAACTCGCTCAGTTTTAGAGTTGCGGTGTGAGTACGGCTCACAATCATCTGAGGAGAAATCATGACGAATATCGCAACTGACGTTACCGATCTCATCGGCAGCACCCCCTTGGTGCGTATTAATCGCTTGAACGAGGGCGGCGCAGAGATTGTTGCCAAGGTCGAGGCCTTCAATCCCGCCTCTTCCGTTAAGGACCGTATCGCGCGCTCGATCGTTGATGCAGCCGAGGCTTCAGGAGAGCTCAAGCCCGGAGGCACCATTATCGAGGCGACTTCCGGTAATACCGGCGTGGCTTTGGCAATGGTGGGCGCCGCTCGCGGATACAAAGTTGTCATCGTCATGCCATCCTCGATGAGCGTTGAGCGTCGCATCCTTATTCGCGCTTTCGGAGCTGAACTGGTCCTGACCGACCCCAAGGGCGGTGTGACTGCAGCTGTCGAGGAAGCCGAAAGGATTCGCGATTCTCGTCCCGGCTCGATCATCGCATCGCAATTTACCAACCCTGCTAATCCTGCTGTCCACCGTCGTACGACAGCGGAAGAGATCCTTCGCGATACTGACGAGAACGTCGACATTTTTGTTGCCGGTGTCGGCACAGGTGGGACCGTTTCTGGCGTGGGTTCGGTGCTCAAGGAACTTAAGCCAGGAGTAAAGGTGATTGCGGTTCAGCCCGCCGAGTCTCCACTTCTGACCGGCGGCGAGGCTGCTCCCCACGGAATCCAGGGGCTTGGACCCAACTTCGTCGCGAAGACCTACGATCCCAGCGTGGTCGATGAGGTCATTGATATTGAGACTCCCCTGGCCCTTGAGACTTCTCGCCATGCAGCAGCAGAGGAAGGACTCCTCGTCGGCATTTCCTCCGGCGCCGCTCTTGCCGCAGCAATTCAGGTAGCCAAACGTCCCGAAAACGAAGGAAAGCGCATTGTCGTGATCCTTCCGGATACCGGTGAGCGTTACCTTTCTACCGCTCTCTTTGAAAATCTGCGCGACTGAAGTCACGCACGGGTGGGTGGGAGCGCGTTCTCCCACCCACCCGATTTTCTGCGCTGTTGGCATAGTTACTGACTTTGTCAGCCCAATTCTCCAGACTGCTCGCTAGGCTGGAAACCGCACGACACGTGTAGATCGCGATTCACGAAAGACTGACCATGGCCTCGTCTCCCCGCAAGGTAATCGAACTTCTTGCAGAAGATCTCCGCACGGCAAAACGCCGTGACCCGGCAGCACGTTCCACCCTTGAAGTCGCACTCGCCTATCCCGGGGTTCACGCACTGTGGACGCACCGCGTCACTCATGCAATGTGGGCGCACCGCCGTCTGCGCACTCCTGCGCGTGTTCTTTCTTCCCTTGCGCGCATGGCGACGGGTGTTGATATCCATCCCGAGGCGAAGATCGGTCGCCGCGTGTTTATTGATCATGCGACAGGAGTTGTGATCGGCCAAACCGCTGAGGTGGGTGAAGACGTCGTTATTTTCCACGGTGTTACCCTCGGCGGCGTTGCAATGACTCAAGGTAAACGTCATCCTACCGTTGGAAATCACGTGATGATCGGCGCGGGAGCGAAGGTTCTAGGACCAATCACCATCGGTGACGGAGCGAAGGTCGGCGCAAACGCGGTTGTCACTAAAGATGTACCCGAGGATGCTGTTGCAATTGGCGTTCCGGCACAATTACGCCAAAAACCCGAGACTCGTATGGTGGAAGAAGACTGCGATCTCATCATCGATCCGAACTGCTGGGAAGAAGACCCAACCTGGTACATCTAGCACCCCAGGTTTTGTCAAGACCTAGAACATATTCCCAACTTTAGGATTGCTTTGACGCACAACTTCCCATTGAAGCTCGTGCGTGCAACAGATCACATATTCTGTCCTTATGGATAAACATTCTCTACAAGCACAGATTGACGCATTGACGCGCCTTCACGGTGCGGCAGAGTGTGAAATCGGTGTGCTCACACGATTCGATATCCCCGAGCTTGCACAGCTCTCGCTCGCAGCCTACGGCGAACGCCCAACTCTCGAAGCACAGGCTGAAGCAACGGATGAAATGCGCCTGTGTTTTGAAGGGGTTTTCGGCACGCCTTTGGAAGGATCTTTCCTGGGCGCATGGGTCGATGGAGACCTCGTCGCAGCGATCATCGTTGTTGTTGACCCCCCTGTCGAAGAACCCAGCGGTCTTCCACAGGTCATCGACTTGATGGTCCACCCGAACTTCCGCCGACGCGGTATCGCAACAGCTTTGGTCGCAGAATGTGCACGCCGATGCCAAGACTGGGGAGCCTCGTCTCTGATCGTCCGCATCGATGAGGCAAACGCCCATCTGCCACACGTGTACGACATCTTCCAGGAAAGCGACAACTACACACAGGCATAGGCCAGCTTCACTGACGATTTTGGTCTAGTTCTGGCAATTTGAGCACCAGAATAGCCTGCGGTTTTGCATGAGCTTCTCACTAATCGTGGTTCCGCATTTAATACAGGGACGACCGCTGCGATGGTAGATATACCATCGCGCCAATTCTTCATCACCGTCAGGAATTGGATCAGGCTGATCCTCGGGGCGAATCGTATCGATACGTCCAATCTCTAGGCCTCGTGTCATCAGTTCGCAGACAATATCCCACAGGTGGCCAACACGCTGCACAGAGAGGCGATTTCCAGCCCTCATCGGTGAAATACCAGCCAGGAACAACGCTTCCGCTCGATAGATGTTTCCCACTCCAGCAGCGATCGACTGGTCCATTAAGAGCTCACCGATTGGACGTTTACGTCCGCGGATCATTTCAATGAAACGCTTACGGGTTGCAGGATCTTGCGCGGCACCCGGCTGAAGTGGGTCACACCCCAACTTGGATTCGACAACACGTCTATCCTCATCGGAAATGAGCTCGCACCGATTCGGACCGGTAACATCAGCGACTGCGTGCTCCGACAATACCCGCAGGCGAACCTGCCCAACAGGATCGGGAGCATTCCATTCTTCACCGTGCTTTTGGATATTTCCAGACGCCAAATTATCTTCGACGTACAGAGTGTCTTCCGCGTAGCTTGCCCACTTCAGAGCCGCATGTCGGTGCCCTTTTGTTGCCACCCAATTCGTACGTGGTGCACCAATGGAGGACGGGACATCAAAAGCGCGCTCATCCGCATCGAAACGCCAAGAGCCATACAGACCCAAGTGAATATGGAGCCACTGGAGCTCCTCATCACAGGGGAAAGCATGCTCTCCCCACAGCGGCGATGATCCTGTGAAGGGCAATGCGGCCTCGGCCTCGGGACTGCCCAAGTGAGCGGCAAACTCAGCCTCCGCAGACTTCGCTTGCTCAGCACAAGAGGCGGCAGCCTCAGCTGGCATAAAACCAACAAACATGTGCTTGCCGACCGCCCGCACAGCGACAACCTGATGGTGGTTAATCAACTGGGCGGATGAGGCAAAACGCCCCTGCGGTGACGAAGTTTCGACCTCACTGCCCTGGAAGAGGACAGAAAACGTGTTGGCGATCCGATGGATCGCATCTCCTTCAGGCATGGTTACTTCGGAAGAACGATGTTGACCAGCTGCGGAGCACGCACAATGACCTTTAAGGGCTCACGTCCGTCAAGAAGCTTGACGATCGGAGCTTGTTCAAGGGCAAGCGTACGCAAATCATCTTCGCTAATCGACACAGGAACCTCGAGCTTCGCACGGAGCTTGCCATTAGCCTGAACGATCGCCGTCACGGTGTCGTCTTCAAGCAAGGACTCATCTTCCACAACCGGGAAGGGAACGCGAGCAAGAGAATCTGCATGTCCAAGCTTCGACCAGAGTTCCTCACAGATGTGCGGAGCAACCGGCGAGAGCATCAAAATGAGAGCCTCAACTGCAACGCGCGGCACGCGATCGAAAGACGTCAGGTGGTTGTTGAGAACGATGAGCTTTGCGATCGCGGTGTTGATGCGCAGGTTCTCGTACTCAACGGTCACTTCAGCAATGGTACGTGCCAAGAGGCGCGCAGTCTTCGCATCCATTGGCTCATCGCTGACGGTCACGTCACCGGTGGCCTCGTCCAAGACATTTCGCCACAGACGCTGCAGGAAACGCTGAGAGCCAACAACCGCGCGAGTTTCCCACGGACGCGAGACGTCCAGCGGCCCCATGCTCATCTCATACACGCGGAAAACGTCGGCGCCGTAGGCATCGTACATTTCATCCGGTGTGACGATGTTCTTCAGCGACTTACCCATCTTTCCGTATTCACGGTTAACAGGTTCACCCTTCCACGTGAATCCCGTGGATTCGTCGCCTTCAACTTCGTCTGCGGGAACGTACTGCCCGCGAGCATCCGTATAGGCATAGGCCTGGACGTAGCCCTGATTGAACAGGGTGTGGTAAGGCTCGGCGTCAGGCACGAATCCCAGGTCAAAGAGC
>USHU01000010.1 GCA_900554605.1 uncultured Actinomyces sp. | reverse complement strand
TCCTCGCCCGAGAGACGAATAGGTGTTCCCTCCATCAACAAAGTGCCAAGGGCTAGGAGCTCCGCGAAACCCCAGTCGATCGGGGCATGACCAGTTGCCATTTCCTGACGCTTCTGGCACAGCTTCTCAAGCTTGGGGTGCACGGTGAAATCAGGCGGGAAATTCACGTAGGCATCACCAATACGCTCGAGCGCCTCAGGGCTGACTGCCGAAGACCAACCAATCATCATTCCCGCGCCGGGAAGCTGGCTTTCGGGAACCTGCCACTGATCGTCTTCGTCCTCGCTGCGATTTTGCGGAGACCAGCCGTGCTCGCGGGTGTGATCCAGGATCTCACTGAGTTCGGCCTCGTAAGCGCGAATGGACTCGCGTGCGTCTTCTTCGGTGAGCTGGCCACGTCCCACAAGGTTACGGATATAAACCTCGCGGGTAGAAGGCAACTTGGAGATCAGCGAGTACATGACCGGCTGGGTCATCGAAGGATCATCGCCCTCGTTGTGACCACGCCTGCGGTAGCACACCAAATCGATGAGAACATCCTTGTGGAAAGCCTCGCGATAAGCCAAGGCCAAAGCGCCCACGCGCACGACTGCTTCGGGGTCATCGGCGTTGACGTGGAAGATCGGGATCTGCAGGCCCTTTGCCAGGTCCGTCGGATAGCGCGAAGAACGACCCGAAGCCGGTCCCGTTGTGAAACCAATCTGGTTATTCACGATGATGTGAATAGTTCCGCCGGTCTTGTATCCGGTCAACTGGGACATATTGAGGGTCTCTTGAACCACGCCTTGCCCGATGAAAGCCGCGTCACCGTGGATCAACAGGGGAACAATGGGCAGATCGGGATCGCCCAAAACATCCTGCTTTGCGCGCACGATTCCTTCGAGCACTCCATCGGCGGCTTCAAGGTGAGAGGGGTTAGCCGCCAAGGACACCTTGGTCGCAACTCCGGGCTCCGCTGAATACACTCCCTCAGTTCCCAAGTGGTACTTGACATCTCCCGCGCCCTGAACGGTTCGCGGATCCTGGTTTCCTTCAAATTCGGAGAAGATCTGGGCATAGCTCTTGCCCGCAAGATTCGCCAAGACATTCAAGCGCCCGCGGTGAGCCATAGCGATCGCAACCTCGTGGATTCCGCGACGTGCAGACTGGTTTAAGATCTCATCGAGAAGAGGAATCAAAGATTCGCCGCCTTCAAGAGAGAATCGCTTTTGCCCCAGATACTTGGTCTGCAAGAACTCTTCGAATGCTTCAGCGTGAATTAGGGTCGAAAGAATGCGGCGTTGCTCCTGGGAAGAAGGAGCTTTGAAAGGTCCCTCAATGCGTTCTTGCACCCAGTGGCGCTGCTGCGGATCTTGGATATGCATGTATTCGATACCAATGGATCGAATGTAGGTATCGTGCAAGCGCGACAAAAGATCGCGAAGAAGCATCTGCTCCGTTCCGCCAAAGCCCCCGGTGGGGAAAGAACGGTCCAGATCCCACACGGTTAAGCCATAACTGGTCAGGTCTAGATCGGGGTGACGGCGCACGCGGTACGCCAGGGGATCGGTATCGGCCGCGAGATGACCGCGCGAGCGGTAGGCGTGGATGAGCTCAGCGATACGCGCAGGCTTGCCCTTCTCGCGTTCCAAGTCGTACTCGAAGTCTGCTTCCCACACGTAGGGCTGGATAGGAATATGCAGAGCCGTAAAGACGCGTTCGTAGAAACCATCGCGACCCGAAAGTTTAGTGTCCACGAGGCGGAGGAATTCACCGGAAGCAGCACCTTGGATGACGCGGTGATCATAGGTCGACGAGACGAACATCGTCTTGCCAATTCCCATGAGAGCAAGTTTGCGCGGGGAGACTCCAGCGAACTCGGCTGGATAATCCATTGCCCCCACACCGATAATCAGCCCCTGCCCACTCATCAAACGCGGAACCGAGGTCGTGGTGCCGATGGTGCCAGGATTTGTCAGGGTGACGGTGGCACCTTGATAGTCCTCGGCCGTAAGTTCGCCCTTCTTTGCTCGAGCGATGATGCCCTGGTAGGCGTCAACAAATTGTGTGAAGGTCAAGGTATCGGCATCGCGGATAACCGGAACGACCAGACGGCGTTCGCCACCGTGCTGGATATCGATCGCCAGGCCAAAGCCCACGTGTGCGAGTTCTTCAACTGCGGCTTTACCGTCGTGAAGAACGTAACGGACATTCAACTGCGGCATCTCGGAGAGCGCCTCGACGATGGCGTATCCAATGAGGTGCGTGAAGGAGACCTTGCCGCCAACGGTGCGCTGCAAGTGAGAGTTCACAACCGCGCGGTTCTCGATCAGGATCTTTGCGGCAATCTGGCGCTGAGAAGTCGCAGTTGGGACGCTCAGTGATTCGTCCATATTGCGTGCGGTTGCACGTGCGATTCCTTTGAGGACACGGATATCGTCTTCAGTTTCCGTGCTCATTGAACGCGAGGCTGGCGTCTGCGTAGCGCGGTGACGTCGCGCATAGGGCGACGAGGCCTCGCTCGCCTGAGCGGGGGGAGCGGGAGGAAGATCGGAGCGGGTGACGAGAACTTCGGGCTGCTCGGTTGCGGGATTGTCTGCCTGGGCGGCTAGGGCAGCCTCGGCGCTAACAACTGCGGTTGGTTGCGTCGGGAGCGGAGCCTGCGGACGGTGAAGTTGGGCGGGGACGGTGTCTCCCTCAAAGTAGGCGCGCCACGAGGCGTCGACGCTGTGGGGATCGGCCAACCACTGCTGGCGCATTTGTTGAACCCATTCTGGTGAACGTGGGGATTCCACCACAGCTGTACCATCCTTTTTCTGAACACTGCTATGTGACTTTAGACAACAGTTTAGGCCCTAGGGCCGTGAATGCCTCACCTGCAACGGGCCTTTCTCACACTTCGAAGAACTCCAACTACCGATAGACTGGAGGAATCATGGAAAGTGACAGTTGTTGCTCTGATCAAAGTCTGATGCGTCAATACCGCCTCGATGCGGGAGGCCAACGTGCTTCTTGATATCGCAATGCTCCTTTTAGGAGTCATCCTCACGGCGGGAACTTTTGTCTTTGTTTCCGCAGAATTCTCTCTTGTCGCACTCGACCAAGCCGTCGTTGAAAGCCGAGCTGCGGCCGGAGACGCTCGTGCTCGCCAAGTCTCCACCGCGATTAAAAATCTGTCGACGCAGCTGTCCGGCGCACAAGTCGGGATCACGCTGACGACAATTCTTTTGGGTTATACGACGCAGTCTGCACTCGCGGATATGCTGAGTGCGGCCGGGGTAGGACTTGGCTTATCGACGGCGGTTTCTTCCGCCGTTGGAGTCGCTGTTGCGGCGGTTTTGATCAATGTTCTCTCCATGGTTTTTGGAGAGCTTGTTCCCAAGAATCTCGCTCTTGCGCACCCCCTTAAGACTGCGGGACGGATCGTCCCCTTTAATTCCCTGTTCACCGTTGTGTTCAAACCGGTGATTACGGTTCTCAACGCGTCAGCCAACGGCATATTGCGCCTGATGGGTGTTGAGCCTCAAGAAGAGCTCTCTTCTGCGCGCTCCGCCTCGGAGCTTGCCGCGATGGTTCGTCACTCGGCTCAAGAGGGAACTCTGGATACCTCGACGGCATCGCTGTTTACGAACTCCATCCGAATCAGCGAATTGAATGCAGCGGACGTGATGACAGACCGCGGTCTTCTCCATACGATTCCTGAAGATGCAGTGGCTTCCGATGTTGTCCGTGCGGCCCACGAAACCGGGCATTCGCGTTTCCCGGTGATCGGAGAAGACCGGGATGACATCATCGGTTTCGTTTCTTTGCGTCGAGCAGTCGCTGTTCCTTTCGAGAAACGCGATGAAGTTCCCGTGATTTCGTCTTCCTTGCTTGCCGAGGCCCCGCGCGTGCCTGAGACCCTTGACTTGGGCACACTGCTTGTTCAGTTGCGCGAAGAAGGTCTCCAGATGGCCGTCGTCGTTGATGAATACGGTGGTGTGTCGGGAATCGTCACCCTTGAAGATGTCGTCGAAGAGATTGTTGGCGATGTCGCGGACGAGCATGATCAGCGTCGCTTGGGTATTCGTCAACGTCCCGATGGAAGTCTTTTGGTACCCGGACGATTGCGCATCGACGAACTCGCGCAGCGAACGAAAATTTTCCTTCCCGATGATGGTCCCTATGACACTCTCGCCGGTCTGATCATGACCGAGCTTGGAACGATTCCACAGGTAGGAGACCGCTGCGAAGTCGCAGGCGCCAGCTTAGAAGTCATCCAGATGACGGGGCGACGAGTCATGCAGGTGAGCATCATTCCTCCCGCGCGTGAAAGCGAAGGGGAGGTGCTCTTGTGAACGCCACTTTCGCCGTGATCGTGACCTGCATTCTTCTTGCACTCAATGCGTTCTTTGTCGCGGGCGAGTTTGCGACTACCTCATCTCGTCGTTCGCAGATCGAACCCTTGGCTGAAGAAGGAGTTCGTGGTTCGAAGTACGCGCTTTTCGCGCTCGAGCACGTCTCTTTGATGCTGGCGATCTGTCAGTTGGGCGTGACGGTAGCGTCTACCTCCCTTGGTGTGGTCGCAGAACCCACTTTCGCCTCGTTAATCGAAGGACCAATGCAGCAGTGGGGACTGCCGCACTCGTGGGTACACGTCGTCGGATTTACCTTCTCCCTCGCGCTGGTCCTGTTCTTGCATGTTGTCTTCGGTGAGATGGTGCCGAAGAACCTCTCAATTGCAAACCCACAGCGCCTACTCCTCGTGCTGGCACCAATTTTGGTCAATATTGGACACGTCATCAGTCCAGTGATTCACGGCATGGATCACCTGGCGAATTGGTTCTTGCGCATTGCCGGAGTTGAACCGAAATCAGAAATCTCGGCGACTTTCACCGTCGAAGAGATGGCAACAATCGTTGAACACTCCCAACAAGAGGGAATGATTGACGACGACCTGGGTCTGCTCTCAGGAACCCTTGAGTTCTCGACAGAGAACGCCTCCGATGTCATGGTTCCCTTGGAAGAACTCATTATTTTGGATGAGTCCACTACGCCGGATCAGGTTGAAAAAGAAGTTGCCCGCACTGGGTTTTCGCGTTTCCCTGTTGCGGACGCTCAGGGAGTGCTCAAGGGCTATATTCACCTTAAAGATGTCCTTTATGCCGATGAAACAGAGCGTTTTGAGCCCATCACCTCGTGGCGTATCCGCAAGATGGAGGCGGTGCCGATGGACGCAGAAGTTGAAGACGCTCTTCGACATATGCAACGCGCCGGTGCGCACCTTGCCGAAGTCATGGGTGCAGACGGAACGGTTACAGGGGTTCTCTTCCTTGAAGATATTCTTGAACGACTAGTTGGTGAGGTCCGCGACGCCCTCCAGAAGGACACTCTTCCTGGAAACTATCGTTCCTGAGGTGAGCAGTAGGACACAAGTAACTGCGATCCGGCTTTTTATTTGGGATGATGGAAGAACTATGACACCTGAAGCACCGAAGTTCCCGACGCGTCGAGAGCGTGCCCACGAGCGCGCTCATGACGCGCGCATTCACGGTGCCCCCGTATCTTCTGTCGCCCAGGCCTCGCCAGCCAAACGATCAAAGTTTGGTGCTGTTATCGTGCGTTCGGGCGTTCTTCTTGCACTTGGTGCAATGACAATTGCGGTCCCCTTGAGTGGTTTTTTGCGTCCGGATGTGTCGATTTCGATTCCCTCTCGAGAATTTGGCGTCGCTGCTGGTTCCCAGTCATGGGCAACTGATACCAACGCAGTCACGCTCTCTTCCGGTCTTAACGCCCAGGTTGATCCGGCCTCGCGTTCACGAGTTCGTTCGCCTCTTGCCGCTCAGTGTTTGAGTAGTGACGGCGCTGCCGATGGAACTCGAACGCTCACTAAAGCTGACACGCTCTATTGGCCGCTTCAGCAGGGGACCTATCAGGTGACTTCGCCCTTCTCGATGCGTATTTCTCCCGTGTCCGGAACCCTGCTCATGCATGAAGGCACGGATATGGCTGCTCCCCTTGGAACACCGATCTACGCTGTGTATCCCGGGGAAGTCATCGAGGTCTCCGAGAATTCACGTTCCGGTGCTCTCATCACTATGCGCCATACCCTCAGCGATGGAACCGTTTTCTATTCTGCTTACCTGCATCAATACATGAAAGACATCAAGGTCAAGGTTGGCCAGCAGGTCAATGCGGGTGAACAGATCGGTGCAGTTGGCTCGAATGGATGGTCAACGGGACCGCACCTTCACTTCGAGATCCATAACTCGAAGAATGAACCGGTTGATCCGGAAAAGTGGATGGTCGAGCACAAGGCCATCTTTCTCGGCAAGGAGTGCTGACAATGTATCGGGTTCTCGGTGAAGGCCCTCTGATTCTTGCACATCGTGGCGGGGGTGCCGAAGCTCCCGAAAATACGCCGGAAGCTTTTCAAGCTCTACGTGATATTCAGGTTTTCCACGTTGAGACTGACGCGCACCTGAGTGCGGATGGCCAAGTGGTTCTTAATCATGATCCTAAAGTGGATCGCACCTACCCAGCCAAGGGTGAGATCCGCCAGATGCCCTGGTCGCAGTTGGAACAGTTGCGCGGGGTAGATGGCGGTCGAATGATCCGCTTGGCAGATGCTCTTGAGAGTTTCCCCGACATGTATTTCAACGTTGACGCCAAGAGCCCGGAAGCCGCGCTTCCTTTGCTTGACGTTGTGCGTGAGCACGAGGCCTTGGGCAGGGTTCTCATCGCTTCTTTTGATGAGTCACGTCTTCGCCTTCTTCGCTCCCGTGAACCGCGCTTGGTCACTTCACTGGGGGTTGCCGCGGTGACGAGGCTCGTTGCCGCGTCCCAGCTCGCCCAGCCTGCTACGCGTTTGCGAGTTCCGGGTCCTCTTGAAGGGGTATGGGCAGTTCAGGTTCCGGAGAAGATGGGTGTCATCCGCGTGGTCGATCGCCGTTTCGTTGCGACTGCACACGCCTTGGGTTGTGCCGTGCACGTGTGGACGGTCAATGAAGAGTCGCAAATGCATCGTCTCCTCGACCTGGGGGTTGACGGCCTCATTACTGATCACCCGACCCTCGCTCGTCGGATATTGGAAGAACGAGGCCAATGGGTCCCGATCGCGCCAGCAAACGCAGAATAAATAATTGAGGCGTGACCCCAGAGAAAGGGGACCACGCCTCAAAGTTTTGCGACTTGGACTAGATATCGATTCCTTGAGTGCGCGTTGCTAATTCGATAGTACGAGCACGCGCAATTCGCCAGAGTGAAATTCCCACCAGCACGACGCCCAAAACGATACCTGCGATGCGCACCCAGCCACTGCCAATGAAAATCATTGCCATTGCTGCGAGCTCGGGAACAAGCAACATGAAGGAATCAACAACGTAGCGACCGAAGCTGGGCATTTCAACGCCATCGGCCTCGGCAACGGACTTAACCATGAAGTTCGGACCATTGCCGATGTAGGTGATAGCGCCGCACAGAACCGCACCCAAAGAGATCGGGATCAAGTAAGTCTCGGGAACTCCGGCAATGAGCGTTCCATCCCCACCCAGGGTCTTTGCCATTCCGAAGAAGGTCATGTAGGTCGGTGCGTTGTCCAAGACCGAAGACAAAGAACCAGTGAAGACGAAGAAAGTCCCGCGGTTCAAGGGGAGCGAAGGGGCAACCTCTTCCAGGACGCGCAGCGCGGGGGCCATCGTAGCGAAAATACCGATGAAGAGGGCTGCGACCTCGGCAATAGGGGACCACTGGAAGGAATTTTCCTCGTAGCGGACCTTCTTGTTTCCGATGGTCAGTGACAGACCTGCCGCAAGCAACATGACGATCTCGCGCCAGGGGACCAACTCACTTCCGTGCGCATGGCCTTCGATGATGGCCTCGGCATCCCAAGAAGGAAGGAAAGCAACGGAGCAGATAATCGCTGCGAAGAACAGGAGATTAATCGCGCCGTGCAATCGCAGAGGTTCGATGTCCTCGTTGTCCTCTTCGATGGCCAACTTGGGTTCGCTTGCGTAGTACAGGCGATCAAGCGAGTAGTAGGAGAGAAGAAGGATCGATAAGACGAAGGCCCATTCTTTCCACAGGTTAAGGGTCCACGTGAAGGGGACGCCGTTCAAGAAACCAAGGAAGAGCGGCGGGTCGCCAAGGGGAGTGAGCAAACCACCGCAGTTGGCCACGATGAAGATCGTGAAGAGGACGGTGTGGACCTTGTTTACTCGCTCGCGGTTCGTCGCCAAAAGCGGACGGATGAGCAGCATCGCTGCGCCGGTTGTGCCAATGAAGGACGCAAGAACACCGCCGATTGCGAGGAAAAGAGTGTTGTTACGAGGAGTTGCCCGGATATCACCTGCGAGGTGGATGCCGCCCGATACTACGTAGAGCGAGAACAGCAAGCAGATGAATTGGAAATACTCAATTCCCGTGTCAATGAGCGGAGCACTTCCGGCCTTCCAGAACATCCAGGCGGTCGTCGGGACCGCTAAGACCAGTGCAACCGTCAGCTGGCTGGAATTGCGTTCCCACCAGTGCGAGGTTGCAGGGATTAACGGCAAAACAGCGATGCAGGCGAGCATCGCGACGAATGGAATAAGTGACCACAAGGGGTATTCCAAGGCAACTCCTTGACGTAAAAGCTATGCGGCAACATGCCATATTCATCCTAGGACATGCATGCATCGGCAGCAGTGAGTGTCTTTGCATGCGGTTATGGGGCATCCATCACGCGTAAAATTAAGGTGTACAAGGAGGATGGATGTCACAGGCAACGCGAAATGCCCTGATCCTGATGAGTGCGGGGCTCTTCGCTGGTTTTCTTTCGGGTATGTTTGGGATTGGCGGTGGGACGGTCATTGTCCCTGCGCTCATGGCGGTCGGGTTTTCTCAGCGCCAGGCCTCGGCTTCAAGTCTTCTTGCGATTGTCCCCACGTGTTTGTCCGGAGTCATCTCCTACTCATGGTCGGGGCGCATTGCTTGGGTTCCGGCATTGCTAATGATGATTGGAATGCTCCTTGGCGTGCAGGGAGGAACCTGGCTGCTCGCTCGTATGCGTGAAGTGACCCTGCGCTGGTGCTTCGTCGCATTCATCCTGACGCTGATCGCGCTTCAAGTCCTCTACGTTCCCGCACGTGAGGGAGTTTTGACCCTTAATCCTGCTGTCGCCTGCGCTTTGGTCGCGATCGGCGGTCTCTGCGGTTTCCTCGCGGGGCTACTTGGGATCGGTGGGGGAGCAGTTGCAGTACCGGGGCTCACTTTGCTTGGAATGTCTGACCTGGGCGCGCGCGGGGTCTCTATGGTCGTCATGCTCCCGGGTGCGCTGAGCGGTACCTTCACGAATTATCGCCGAGGCCTCCTGCGCTTGGGGCCAGCACTGACGGTGGGCGTCGCTGCGGTATGCGCAGTTCCAGCGGGAGCATGGTGCGCCTCGGTGTTGTCTCCGCGTGTGGATGCTCTGCTTTTTGCAGCATGGTTCGCAGTGCTTCTAGTGCGCTCAATTATTGCGGCGCGAAAAGTGCCCCGAACAGGATTCGAACCTGCGACCTTTCGCTCCGGAGGCGAACGCTCTATCCACTGAGCTATCGGGGCAACAACGTCAGTTTATCAGTCTTTAGCCCCAGCTCAAACGCTAGTCTTTAAGGCGGGGTACCCCCTATCATGTAGGGGTTCGCTGTCCTCACAATCGAATGGAACTTCATATGCGCGTTCATATTGCGACTGATCATGCAGGTTTTGAACTCAAGGAACACCTGGTAGGCGTCCTGCGCGATGCCGGCTACGAAGTCGTGGACCACGGTGCAACCACCTATGACCCCAACGATGACTATCCTCAGATGTGCATTGCAGCGGCCGAAGGCGTCGCCGCTGAACCGGGCTCTCTGGGCGTTGTTATTGGAGGCTCTGGAAACGGTGAGCAGATGGCTGCAAACCTGGTCAAGGGAGTCCGTGCAGCACTGGTGTGGAATGAAGAGATCGCGGTTCTTGCTCGCGAGCACAACAATGCCAATGTGATTTCCGTTGGCGCGCGCCAGCATTCCCTTGAAGACGCCACGCGTTTCGTTCTGACCTTCTTGTCCACGCCCTTCAGTGAAGATGAGCGTCACAAGCGTCGCATTGCCGTCATGGATGCCTACTGATAGATCCTCTAGCCCTGACCGGTGATGGTGAGGTAAGCAAGAAGAATATTGAGCAGAATAATTGCCGCTGCAATCACGGAAGCCACTGTGATTGTCAGCGGCTTATTCGCGTACTCGCCCATGACTTCTTTGGAGCGGGTGAGTCGCATGAGAGGGACGATCGCGAAGGGAATTCCGAAGGACAAGGCCACCTGAGAAAGGACTAAGGCCCAAGTCGGTTCTGCACCCATTCCCAAGATGATCAGTGCCGGAATAATGGTCACCAGTCTGCGTGCCAGCAGGGGAACGTTCACATGGAGGAGTCCGTTCATGATTTCAGAACCCGCGTAGGCGCCAACTGAGGTCGAGGCCAAGCCCGAAGCCAGAAGACCGAGTGCGAAAATTGTTGAAACCGTTGGACCTAATGCGTGTGCGATCGCGTGGTAGGCGCCCTCGATCGTGTCTGTTCCTTCGACTCCGGATAGTGCAGATGCCGCAAGGAGGAGCAGACCGATGTTCACGATTCCCGCAATGCTCAGTGCCCACAAAATATCGTGGCGTGTCGCTCGAAGGAGCGCTCTCTTGTGAGGGCGCGCGACCTCGGGATCGGTGTGGTGGTCATTGACTAAGGACGAGTGCAAGTAAATCGCGTGAGGCATGACCGTCGCGCCAAGCATTGATGCGGCAACCAAGATTGAATCGGAGCCCTTGAAGCGTGGGATCAGCCCCGAGGCCACTTGTGACCACTGTGGGGGAGCGAAGAAGAGTCCCGCAAGGAATCCGGCTGTGATGACAACGAGCATCCCGATGATGACTGCTTCGAAGATGTTTTGGCGTCGTCCTTGGAAGAGCAAGATCACGATGGACGCGGCGCCGATGATGACGCCCGACCATAGGAGCGGAATACCGAAGAGAAGGTTGAGAGCGATCGCTCCGCCGATGACTTCCGCAAGGTCCGTTGCCGCTGCGACGAGCTCAGCTTGGAGCCAGAAAAGGACGCGGTTGCGGGGGCGAAGGCGACTTCCCAAGAGAGCAGGAAGAGATTGTCCGGTGACGATCCCGAGCTTTGCGGAGAGATATTGAACAAGCATCGCTGCGATATTGGATAGGACAAGAACCCAGACCAAAAGGTAGCCATAACGAGCACCAGCTGTAATATTCGCGGCGACGTTTCCGGGATCGACGTAGGCGATTGCGGCGATGAATGCAGGCCCCATGAGTGCAAAAAGTCGATGCTGTTTGAGACGGTGCCCGCTTGCCATTGTTCCCCCAACGCGTATTAATCTTCGTATAACCGAACTTTACTCCACTATTTTGTGAGCTGTCACAGATCAATGCGTGTGGCACAGGTGCAAGGCAAACTATTACCCTTAAATAGTGACTCCAGAAGAACTTGCATCCCATATTCATGATTTATTGCTTGCCGAGATCGCTCAGGGACATCTGTCTCTCGATCCCGCTGACGTCCCCGACACAGTGAAGGTTGAGCGTCCTCGAAACAGAGATCACGGCGACTGGGCGAGCAACATCGCAATGCAGCTCGCCAAAAAAGCAGGGATGAACCCGCGTGAATTTGCGCAGATCCTTGTCAACGGTCTCAACGAACTCGACGGCATTGACAGTGCCGAAATCGCCGGTCCTGGTTTTATTAATATTCGTCTTGCTGCAGCTTCTGCGGGTGAGCTTGCCCGCACTATCGTCGAGGCCGGTGGTGATTTCGGCCGCGGTGAGTCCATGACGGGCCTGCACATCAACCTGGAGTACGTCTCCGCTAACCCGACCGGTCCGGTCCACTTGGGCGGTGCGCGTTGGGCAGCCGTCGGCGACTCTCTCGCGCGCCTAATGAAGGCATCGGGTGCGAAGGTGACCCGCGAGTACTACTTCAATGATCACGGCTCGCAGATCGATCGCTTCGCGCGTTCGCTCTACGCGCGCGCGATGGGACATGAAGCTCCCGAAGATGGCTACGGCGGCCAGTACATTGCTGATATCGCTGCCCAGGTGCGCGAAGACGCGGTCGCGGCTGGAGAGCCTGATCCGGTCACGCTTCCCGAAGGAGAAGCCGTTGAGGCATTCCGTGCGCGTGGTGTTGAGCTGATGTTTGATGAGATCAAGCAGCGTCTGCGCGATTTCCGCTCTGAGTTCGATGTCTTCTTCCACGAGGATTCACTGCACAATTCCGGTGCAGTTGATGCCGCAATCGAAACCTTGCGCAAGCGCGGTGAAGTTTTTGATCAAGACGGAGCCGTGTGGCTGCGGACAACCTCTTACGGAGACGACAAAGACCGTGTGCTCATCAAGTCCGACGGTCAAGCAGCGTACTTCGCCGGTGATGTCGCCTACTACCTTGATAAGCGCCGTCGCGGTGCCGACGTTGCCATCTACCTACTGGGCGCAGATCACCACGGTTACATTGGTCGAATGATGGCGATGTGTGAAGCATTTGGCGACAAGCCCGGCGTCAACATGCAGATTCTCATCGGCCAGATGGTGAACCTGGTTAAGGACGGCGTGCCGGTCCGTATGTCCAAGCGTTTTGGAACCATCGTTACCCTTGACGATCTTGTCGATGCTGTGGGTGTGGATGCTGCCCGCTATGCACTTGTTCGTGTCTCAATGGATTCAAACCTCGATATCGATCTGGATCTCTTGGGATCGAATACGAATGAGAACCCTGTGTACTACGTGCAGTATGCGCATGCTCGCACCCAAAATGTTGCGCGTAATGCTGCCGAACACGGAGTAAGCCGCGAGGCTGGTTTCAACCCTGCAGCACTCGATACCGCAGCTGATAGTGACCTTCTCGGAGTGCTTGCGCAGTTCCCTGCGCAGGTTGCTCAGGCTGCTGACTTGCGTGAACCGCACCGCGTTGCGCGTTACCTCGAGCAGCTCGCAGCCGCCTACCACACGTGGTATGGCCAGTGCCGTGTCACTCCTCGCGGGGATGACCCGGTGGATGAAGGCCACGTTGCACGCTTGTGGCTCAATGATGCTGTCGCCCAGGTTCTGCGTAGTGGCCTGGACCTTCTCGGTGTTGCGGCTCCCGAGCGTATGTGAAGGTAGTCCCAAAGACGCCGTTGGCCCCCTAGTTTCATTCGAAACTACGGGGCCAACTTGTTTCAGCCTGTGACAGGAGCAGATTCCCTGGGCATCGGGCTTAAATTAGGTAAGAGAATCAAAGAGGATGTTGAGCCCCTCGCCCATGGTTGGGTGTGCGATGGGAAGCATGCGTAGCTGCTCGTAGGTTAGTCCTGCTTCCATTGCGACTTGAACCGCAGTAATAACTTCACCCGATTGGGGACCTACAAGGGTAGCTCCCAAAATCTTGTGGGTATGCGCATCAACGATTGCCTTCCACTTTCCAGTTGTATCGCGCATAGTCTTTGCTCGAGGAATCGCAGCCGTGTCAATCGAAGCGACAAGAACATCAAGACCGCGCTGCGTGGCTTCGGTTTCGTTGATGCCAATACGGCCCAGCTCGGGGTGAGCAAAGAGTGCCCAGGGGATCACTCGGCCGGCCTTCGAAGTGCGCGGGTCATCAAGGGAAACTCCATCCATTTGCTCGCGGATGATGCGGTAGTCGTTCCATGAGGCGTGGGTGAACATCGGGGTTCCCGCGCAGTCACCTGCTGCCCACACGCCATCGACGGGGGTGCGCAAGTGATCGTCAACCTCGATGAAGCCTCGTTCACTCAGGGGAATCCCGGCCTCGGTAAGGCCAATTCCGTCCGTGTTGGGAACGCGCCCCGCCGCAACCAATACACGCTCGGCGATGACGTCGCGCCCATCGGAAAGTTCAATTCGGATGGTGTCGCCGTCCTTTTCGGTCGACTGTGCACGGGCACCGGTGAGGACAGTGACGCCCTGTTTGCTGAGCACATCTTGGTAGATCGCAGCGATATCGGGGTCTTCGCGGTCAAGGATATGCTCGCCCGAAGCGATCACAGTGACCTGCGAACCGAAGGTCGCCATCATCGAGGCGAACTCGACACCGATGTATCCGCCGCCAATGATTGCCAAAGAAGAAGGGATTTCTTCGAGGCGCAGGATATCTTCGCTATCCCATGCGCCTGCTTCCCACAGGCCTGGAATCGGGGGGTGCGCGGGGCGCGTTCCCAAGTTGAGAAGGACTTTGTCAGAGTGGAGCTGGCGTGTCGTACCGTCTTCCACGACAACTTCGACGCTGTGCGCATCGAGGAGCCTGGCGCTTCCACGCATGAAGTCGATTCCGGGGGCAGCAAAGAACTTCTCATGTGCGGCGATCATCGCTGAAACAATGCCATTCTTGTGCGCGCGCAGCTTCTCAAGGTCGATGTGGACGCTCCCAGTCCCTTCGACACCAAAGACAGAATCATTGCGGGCCTCGTCGAGGCGACGAGCCGATGCAACGAGGGACTTTGTGGGGATACACGCCACGTTAATGCAGGTACCGCCGATGAACTGCCGTTCAATGAGCGCGACCTTCCATCCCTGTTTCGCGCGGTTCATTGCCAGTGATTTGCCGGCCTTACCGCCGCCAACAACGATGAGATCAAAGTTCTCCATGGCCCGTCCTTCCGTTTCTAAGGCCCTTTTCATCCACTTCAACGACATGAATGGCAGCCCATTCCCTGTTTTGTGCGAAGGTGAGAGGGATCACTAAGAATGAGTGCTGTGGCGTTTTGTCCGCGACGTCGGGGCAACAGAGAAGGGATCTTCAGGCC
>USHU01000009.1 GCA_900554605.1 uncultured Actinomyces sp. | reverse complement strand
CCGCCGTACTCGACCGGCGAAACCGGCCGCGTTGGTTCGCCCAAGCGCCGCGAAATCGGCCACGGTGACCTTGCAGAGCGCGCTCTCAAGCCCGTGATTCCTTCACGCGAAGAGTTCCCCTACGCAATCCGCCAGGTCTCCGAGACCATGGGATCCAACGGTTCTTCTTCGATGGGCTCTGTGTGTGCATCGACCCTGTCGCTGCTCCAGGCTGGTGTGCCGCTGCGCGCCCCCGTCGCAGGTATCGCAATGGGCCTCATGACCGGTGAAGTTGATGGCAAGCAGAAGGCCGTTACCCTGACCGACATCCTGGGTGCTGAAGACGGCTTCGGCGACATGGACTTCAAGGTCGCCGGTACCCGCGAGTTCATTACCGCTTTGCAGCTGGATACCAAGCTCGATGGCATCGACTCCCAGGTGCTGCGTGGCGCGCTGGCACAGGCCCGCGATGCACGTTTGCAGATCCTTGACCTGATGGAGCAGGCAATTGACGCTCCCGATGAGATGAGCCCCTACGCTCCTCGCATCATCACCGTCCAGGTCCCCGTCGACAAGATGGGCGAGGTCATTGGCCCCAAGGGCAAGATGATCAACCAGATCCAGGAAGACACTGGCGCGGAACTTACCATTGAAGACGATGGAACCGTTTACATCGGTGCATCGACCGGTGAAGCTGCAGAAGCTGCACGTGCAATGGTCAACCAGATCGCCAACCCGCAGATGCCCGAGGTGGGGGAGCGCTTCGTGGGAACCGTCGTCAAGACGACCTCCTTCGGCGCCTTCGTTTCCCTGACCCCCGGCAAGGATGGTCTCCTGCACATCTCGCAGGTCCGTCGTCTGGTCGGCGGCAAGCGCATTGATTCGGTTGAAGATGTGTTGCAGGTTGGCCAGCAAGTCGAGGTCGAGATTCATGAGATTGGTGACCGCGGTAAGCTCAGCCTGTACGCCGTCGTCGATGGCGAAACCGGTGAACTCGAGGCCAGCGATGAACAGCCTCGCCGCCGCGAGCGCTCAGAGCGTCCCGAGCGCCGTGAGCGTCGCGAGCGTCGTCCCCGCACCCGCACCCGTCGTCGCCGTGAAGACGACGAGGCCGCGGCATCTGAGGGCTCCGACGAGGAGTGAGACTGCTCTGAGGACGCTGTCCTAGGACGCGTTGACGAACCTTAAACCCTGTGTGGGGCGAAGGAAATCCTTCGCCCCACACGGCATATTTGTGCCTTTGCAACAGCCTGTTTATCGCCATCAGGGTGTCATCTCAGTTATCTAGAAAAACGGTAATTATCGACGAATCTCGTCGGAAAAAATTTGATTCTTTGGGTCTAAAGACCCCTCATTTTCGTGTCGATCCATTGATAGCGTTGGGGACGTGGCAGCAATAATTGCCTGTGACATATCGTGTTTCGACACCGATGTATGTTCGCAGAAATTCACCGCCCCCAGTGACGGGATGCTGCACGAACAAGCCGCAATTATGGACGAATGTAGTCCAGGATATGTGCGGTGTCACCCTAGTCTGATGAACTCTATTCTTCAGTGATAGAAAGGTCTTTCACATGTTGGGTTCTGCAGAGAGAAAAGCGAGTGACCTGAGCGCGGGTCACCGCATCTTCCTTCTGATCTTGGTCTCGATCGGTAGCTCGATCATTTACACCCCCGCCTATCTTCAGTATGTCTTCGAAGAACCGCTGGGTAAGGCCCTCATCGCCTCGGGTGGTGCTACGCCTGAAAACGTTGCCACCACGCTGGGTACGCTTCTGAGCGCATACGCTATGACCGCACTTGTGTGCTATCTGCCCTCCGGTATCGTGGCGGATATTGTTCGCGTTCGTACCCTTTCGTGGGTCGGTTTCGGTCTGACTGCGCTGCTGACCTTCTGGTACGCAATGTTCCCCTCGCTGACCACCATTCGCTTCCTCTTTGTCGCGATGGGCGTTACAACGATCCTCATTTGGTGGGGTATTCGTTACAAGCTGGTGCGCCTGATCTCCGATGAAAATGGCTACTCGCGCAACATTGGTCTTTCTTACGCTTTCTACGGCCTCGCCGGTCTGATCCTGGGCTTCTTCAACTCATGGCTGGTTGCCCACCTCGCATCGCGTGGTGACATCATCCCCATGCGTACCCTGCTCTTCATCCTGGGTGGCCTGATTATGGTTCTCGCTGTCCTCTCCTTCTTCTTCATTCCGAAGTTTGAAGGCGAAATCGGCTCCACCGAAGGCGGTTTCTCGGTGAAGCAGATCGGACAGGTCTTGGCGAACCCCGTCGTGTGGTTGGCAGCTGCCACCTTGTTCTTCGTCTACTTCTTCTACACCGGCGTGAACCAGACCACCGGCTACATGAATAAGGTCATGATGCTTGCTCCCGCAGTGGTTACCATGGTCGCAACCGTCCGTACCTATGGTATTTCTCTGGTCTCGGCTCCCTTCTTCGGATGGGTTGCTGAGAAGGTCGGTTCGCCTTCGCGTGTTATTGCAGCTGCTTCGTTGCTGGTTGCTGTGCTCTTTGCTGGATTCGCTGTTCTGCCCTCGGGTGCAAACGCTATCCTCACCGCTGGATTGGTGATCGTCTTGGCGTTCATTGCCAACGGTGTCTTCGGCATTGTTTCCTCGCAGCTCACTGAGGGTAAGGTCGCGCCCGCGGTCTTTGGTACGGCCTCTGGCTTGCTCTCGGTCATCGGCTTCCTTCCCGATACCTTCTCCTACACCTGGTTTGGCTCGATTCGCGACGCCGCAGGTGATGCACAAGAATCGGCGTTCCATCAGATCTTCATGATCCTTGGCGGCGCAGCCCTTCTGGCAGCAGTTTGTGCGATCGCTCTGGTTGTCGTGATTCGTATTCGCGAGAAGAAGAACGTCGAGGCCTGAAAACCACGTACTGAGGAAGGAGGACGTAGTGGCACACAAACTTGATGTTCCCAGCATGTGGAGCGAGCAGATGGGTGCCGTCGTTGCCAAGCAAAACGAGCTGGCAAAAGACGCATACTCGACCGATCAGAGCATCGAAGAGATGCGACAGGCCTATCGCAGTGAACGCCGTTTCTGGAACGAGGGCGGTCCGCATGTGGAAAGCGCGGAAGATCGAATGGTCCCGACGCGTTACGGGAGTATCCCGGTGCGCCGCTACGTCCCCCAGGCCTCGGAAGAAGAAAATAACGAATCTGCTCGCCCCCTGATTGTTTATGTTCACGGTGGCGGCTGGTTGATCGGCGATGTCGATACCCATGATCGCATCACGCGCACGATTGCCTCGCTCACAGGAGCCATCGTCGTTTCAGTGGGCTATACGCTCTCTCCGGAAGCGCAATACCCGCAGCCGATTGAAGAAATTTCAGACGTCACCGACTACATCGTCCAGCACGCTCAGGAGTGGGGAATTGATCCTCAGGATGTCTCCTTCTCGGGGGACAGTGCGGGTGCAAATATGGCATTCGGTGCGCTGCTCTACCTGCGTGATCACGGCAAAGCTGTGAACGCGCGCAGCATGTTGCTCTTCTACGGAGCATACGGCTTGCGTGACTCTCGTTCGATGCGACTGTTGGGCGGTCCTTGGGATGGGCTTACCGAAGCCGATTACGAGTACTATCTCAAGGCCTACCTTGGGGACCTTGAAAAGATTCGCGAACCTTACGTGAATATTTTGGATAACGATATGTCTTCGGCAGTCCCTCCCTGTTTCATCGTGGCCGCAGGCTTGGATCCTCTCAAAGACGATTCCGAGGCGCTCCACGAACTGCTTGATATCGCGGGGGTGGATAACGAATTCGTCGTCTATCCGAAGGTCATCCACGCATTCCTTCATCATTCTCGGATGTTGGATGACACGATGGATGCGATGCGGCGGGCCGCTGACTTCTTCCACAGCCACAAAATCTAAGAAACTCACACATTTCACATCACTGACGATAGGAAGCAAAATGGACTTTTCACTGAGCGAAGACCAGCAATTGATGGTCGATGGATTCACCGAATTGATGGAGTCGCGTAACTGGGAGAAGTACTTCCAGGAATGCGATGAACGCTCCGAATACCCCCAGGAATGGGTTTCGGCCATTTGCGAGCTCGGTTTTGACCAGATCCTCCTTCCTGAGGAAAACGGCGGTCTGGGGGCCGATTGGGTAACCCTTACCGCCGCTTACGAGGCCCTTGGCCGCGCCGGTGGCCCCACCTACGTTCTCTACCAGCTTCCCTGCTGGGATACCGTTCTGCGTGAAGGCACCGAGGAACAGAAGGAAAAGATCCTTTCCTTCGTCGGCACCGGTAAGCAGATGCTCAACTACGCAATGACCGAGCCGAGTGCAGGATCATCGTGGGATGACATGCGCACGACCTACACCCGTAAGGACGGTAAGGTCTATCTGAACGGTCACAAGACCTTTATTACTTCCTCCAAGTACGTGCCCTACCTGGTTGTCATGGCTCGCGATAGCGACAACATGGACACCTACACCGAGTGGTTTGTCGACATGTCCCTGCCGGGCATTACCAAGGAGCCCCTGCACAAGCTGGGCCTGCGCATGGACTCTTGCTGCGATATCTACTTCGATAACGTCGAACTTCGCGAAGAAGACCTCTTCGGAACTGAAGGAAATGGATTCCGCCGCGGAGTCGCCGACTTCGATCTTGAGCGTTTCCTTGTTGCTCTGACCAACTACGGCCAGGCCTACTGCGCCTTCGAGGACGCAGCGCGCTACGCCAACCAGCGTGTCCAGGGTGGACAGGCAATTGCCCGCCACCAGCTCATCCAGCTCAAGTTCGCAGACATGAAGGTTGCGCTCACCAATATGCGCAACATGCTCTACGAAATTGCATGGAAGCACGATAACGGTCTGCTTGGCCGTGGTGACTGCTCCATGGCGAAGTACTACTGCGCACACGCAGCATTTGAGGTCGTCGATAATGCTCTTCAGGTTCTGGCAGGCGTCGGTATTACCGGTGAACACCGCGTCCAGCGTATGTTCCGCGACCTGCGCGTTGACCGCGTCAGCGGTGGCACTGACGAAATGATGATCCTCACCGCAGGCCGTGCAGCTCTGAAGGAATACCGCTGATCGGCGGGAGGTGTATCTGATGTCATTACCCGTTGATAAGCCGTCCTACGGCAACCTTGACGGCCTGAAGGTCGTTTACTCGGCAGTGGAGATTGCCGTTCCTACCGCATGCGAAATCATGTCGGAGTGGGGTGCCGATATCACCTGGATTGAGAACACCTACAGTGGTGACTCTGTGCGTGATACCGAGTTCGTCAAGGAGATGGAACGACGTAATCAGCGCTCCATCTCGATGAATCCTTTCACGGATGAAGGAAAAGAGATTATCCGCGCGCTGGTCAAGGATGCGGATATCTTCATCGAATCCTCGAAGGGCCCGGTGTGGGCACGAAAGGGAATCACCGATGACTTCCTGTGGGAGGTCAACCCCCGCCTAGTCATTGTGCACGTTTCCGGTTTCGGCCATGTTGGTGATCCCAAGCGTGTTCACTCTGCGGCATATGATCTGACCGTCCAGGACTATTCGGGTTACGTGTACCAGAACGGTACGCCTGAAGAAGCAATGACGGCAGCTCCCTACACCGGTGACTACTTCAACTCGCTCATGGTGATCTCCTCTGCACTGGCTGCGGTCTTCCGCGCTCAGCGCACCGGAGAAGGCGAGTCGATCGACGTCGCAATGTATGAAACGATGCTGCGCGTTGGCGCCTACTACATGATCGACTACATGAATAAGGGAGTGCTCTACCCGCGTGCGGGCGCACGCCATCAGAACCTGTGCGCGATCGGCCAGTACAAGACCAAGGATGGTGTTCTGGGTCTGTGCTGCTACGGCATTCCTCAGAACAAGTACCTGCTCGAGGTCATTGGTCTGGGTGATCTGTGGGGGACAGAAGAGTACCCCGAGGACACCTCAGCGCTGTGGCTTGACGGCCCCAAGGCCTCGTTGATCGAGCAAAAACTGGAAGAGTACCTGCTCACCCAGAACGTCGACGATGTTGAGGCAGATTTTGTTGCCCACAAGATCGCTGCTCAGAAGTGCTTGGATTTCGACGACCTCATGGCCGAAGAACACACCAAGCTGCGCGGAAACTTCATGGAGTGGGAGAACCGCGAAGGGGAGACGATCAAGGGCCTGAATACGGTTCCTCGTTTTGCACATCGCCCCGGCGGTTTCTGGCGTCCGATGCCCGCATTGGGTGAAGACACTCGAGATGTCCTCCACCGCAGCGGTTTCTCAGATGCGGATATCGAGCGTTTCAAGGCCTCCGGTTCCATCAAGTTCGCCGAAGAGGACTGATTCGTGACGATTCGGGATGAGATTCACTCGCGCACTAATCTGCGCGACATCTGGGAGGATGCGGTTAATGCAGCCCCAGAACGCAGCTTCCTCATTTTCGAGGATGTGTGCGCTGGCGTGCGCGTTGAACGCTCCTACCGTCAGACAGATGAGCAAGTGAATCGATATGCGAATGTCCTTCTTAAACTGGGCTTTCGCAGCGGTGACCGCATTGCACTCTACCTGCCCAATAGCATCGAGTTCATCGAATGCTTCTTGGCGATCGCGAAGATCGGTGCGGTCATCGTTCCCTTGGATACGAAGGGGACCTCTTTTGAACTTGCGGGGCTGATCGATGCCAGTGGCGCTCGCGCGGTGATTTGTACCCGAGGGTGCTCGCTGACCCTCGACGAGGCCGTGCTGGCCTCGGGAGTTCAGGTGCTCTTGGTGGGAAGTGATGCCGGTGAGGAGGAGTCTTCTCTACCCGCTCTCAGTCGGAGCTGCTCGCCTCAGCTGGATTACGATCCGCAGCTTGAAGCGCTGAGTCTTTTGGAAATTATGTTCACCTCTGGGACGACCGCGTCTCCTAAAGGTGTCATGATCACGCATGCCAATGCCGTATTTTCAGGAAAATACGTCAACTGGGAACTGGCGATGACCAGTGATGATCGCTACGCGACTTCTATGGTTGCCAGTCACGTGAATTTCCAGCTCTCAGCCTTCATTCCGGTCATCACCGCTGGAGCGACGCTGATTCTTCTTAGCCGTTACAGCGCACATCGTTTCTGGAAATCGGTGTGTCAAACCCGAGCGACTTTGGTCCAGGGAATGGCACTGATTGTCATGACGATGCTTGCTCAACCCGTGGATCCAGAAGAACAGAACCACTGTGTGCGTCAGATGCACTATTTCCTGATGCTGTCTGATGAAGATAAAGAACGCTTTGAAAAGCGTTTTGCTGTTCCACTACTCAATAACTATGGCTCGACCGAGACCCTGGTTGGAGTTGTCACCGATCCGCCTGCGGGGGAGCGGCGCTGGCCTTCGGTGGGACAGGTTGGTCCTGGCTATGAGCTCAAGATTTGTGATGAATCCGGAGCAGAAGTAGCGCAGGGACACAATGGTGAGATCCGGATTCGGGGCGAGATGGGGATCTCGCTTATGCAGGGGTACTGGCAGCGCCCCGATGCGACTGGGGAGGCGGTCACCGATGGGTGGTATCACACCGGTGACTGGGGATACGTTGACCCCGACGGATGGCTCTTCTTCGTCGATCGGCGACACGACCTCATCAAGCGCAACGGTGAGTCGGTGGCCTCGGGTGAAATTGAAAACCTTCTTCGCCAAATCCCGGAAGTGAGCGATGCGGCGGTCGTTGGAGTACGCCACCCCATTCGCGGGCAAGATATTCATGCCTTCCTCACCCTCCACCCGGGTAAGGAGCTGAGCCCTGACAGTGTGTTGGAGTTTTGCCGCCAACGACTGTCTTCCTTCAAAGTTCCCAACGAGGTACAAATCGTCGATGAGCTGCCTCGCGGTGAATACGGCAAAGTCAACAAAGAATTACTCAAAACCCTGTGAAAGGAACAGGCATGGCAATCAATACGGATATGGTCGGACAGACCTTCGGTCCTTTCGTCCGTGACTACACTTTCCGTGATCTTGAGCTGTTTGCTCTTGGCTGCGGTGCAGGTATCGATGGCAAGGATGGCCTCGAATACCTCAACGAGCACGATGAACGTCATCCCCAGCTCAAGGTTCTGCCCATGTTTGGTGCGATGCTCATCGTGGATTCCGAGGTCACTCGTACCATTGACTACGGCTACAACTATGCGGGCTCCCTGCACTGGGGCTTCGATATTCGTTTCCACCAGCCGATCACTAAGATGAGCGATCACTTGGAAACTATGGTTCGCCTTGAAGGCCTCTATGACCGTGGTGAGGGTCGTGGCCTGCTCGCTCAGCATATTGGCGACACCTACGATTCGGACGGCAACCTGCTTTTCACGAACGAATCTTGGGACTGCCTGATTTACGACGGCGGTTGGGGTGGCCCCAAGCCTCCCAAGGACATCGTTGAGATGCCAGAGCGCGAGGCTGACGTCGAGGTTGTTGAGCGTATTCCTGAGAACCAGGCTTTGATCTACCGCCTGTCGGGCGACTATCACCCGCAGCATATCGACTGGGATTATGCAGCTGAGAACGGTGAGCCTCGTCCCATTCTTCACGCGATCTCTTACGCGGGTGTTGTTATGCGTCATGCAATCAACGCTTTCGTTCCCGGAGAACCCGAGCGCATCACCCGTTTCAAGACCCGCATTACTTCGCCGGTTCTGCCCGGTAGCACTCTGAAGACGAAGCTGTGGAAGGTCGGAGAAGGCGAGCTCCGTTTCCAGCTGGTGGACGAAGATGCTGATGTCACCGGTGCGAAGCCGCACCTGAACTGGGGGATTATCGAATACCGCTGAAGTAACCTTGAAAGCATAGCTGCGTGATCACACGATGATCTGCAGTTCTGCTATCGAGGTGTTAGAGGAGATACACGCAGTGAAAAAGGAAGTAACAGATCTCGAAGATCTGGATATGTCGGGTGTGCTTTGGCGCATCATCGCATTTTCCAGTGGTGGTCCATTCCTTGAAGGCTATGTTCTAGGAATTATCGGCGTGGCGCTTTCACGCCTGGGTACCGATATCGAGATCAGTAATTCCATGTCGGGCTTGCTGGGAATTGCCGCTTTGGTCGGTCTTTTCTTAGGTGCCGCAGTCGGAGGATGGCTGACGGACCTCATTGGTCGTCACAAGATGTTCATTCTTGACCTGATTGTCATTGTCGTTTTGTCGGTACTGTGTGCCGTCGTTACGTCTCCTCTGCAATTAGTGGCTCTGCGCTTCCTCATCGGTGTGGCAATCGGCGCAGATTATCCGATTGCCACATCGATGATTGCGGAGTTCTCACCGCGCAAACATCGCGCAATGTCGATGGGCATGATCGCTGCCGCATGGTATCTCGGTGCCAATGTCGCAGCTCTTGTGGGCTACGCGCTTTACGAAACCCCTCACGGCTGGCGCTGGATGCTGGCGTCGTCTGCGATCCCGGCAGTACTAATTCTTATCGGACGTTGGGATATCCCCGAATCTCCCAGGTGGTTGGCATCGAAAGGCCGCCAAGAAGAAGCCGATCGCGTTGTCATGAAGCTTTTCGGTGAAAATGTCCGCCTTCCTGCGCAAGAGGTTGCCGAGAAAACTGAGTTTAAGAAGATCTTCAGTGGTGTTTATCTGCGTCGCGTGATCTTCGTTGGTGTGATTTGGCTCTGTCAGGCAATTCCGATGTTTGCTCTTTACACCTATGGCCCCACAATCGTTGGTTCCATTGGCCTTGGAGAGGGACGCAATTCGCTGATTGGCGAGCTTGTTATCGGCACCTTCTTTATGCTCGGTACATTCCCCGCAATGTACTTGGCTGAACGCGTGGGGCGTCGTCCGCTCATCATCTGGTGTTTCTTCGGCATGACGATTGCGCTTGGTCTGATCGGTTTCTTCCCGCAGGGGGGAATCGTTCTGATTTCCATTTGCTTCATCGCCTACGCACTTCTTGCTGGCGGTCCGGGCAACCTCGAGTGGCTCTACCCCAACGAGCTCTTCCCAACCTCCATTCGCGCCTCGGCAATGGGTGTTGCTATGGCTCTGAGCCGAATCGGCACCGTCTACTCAATGTTCGTCCTTCCGGCATTTATCGCCGATTACGGGATCTCGGCAACCATGCTTGCCGGTGCGCTCATTTCGGCACTTGGATTTGGTGTTTCCTTCGCTTGGGCCCCCGAAACCAAGGGACTGAGCTTGGACGTTACAGGATCAGCGGACTTCAAGGGGCGCTAAACGATGTATCGCATTGATTCAGTGGTTGTGAGCGCGTACCGCACGAATTGCTACGCGCTAACGAATGAAGGCGGGACGATTATTGTCGACCCGGGCGACCAAGCGAGCTTCCTACAGCAATGGACGCAGGACTTGGACGTCGTCGGTATCGTGCTCACCCACTGTCATTGCGACCACATCGGGGCAGTTAATGAACTTGTCGCTCAACACGGGTGCTGGGTCGCCTGTGGAGCTGCAGATGTTGCTGGAACGCGCGACTTGCATCTGTCTGGATTCGATGTCGAAGGTATCGACTACGTTGTGGATCACGTTGATCGGCCTTTGAAGGAAGGCGATGTCATTGAGTGGGGGAGCGATCGCCTTGAGGTGATCGATCCCCCGGGACACACTCAGGGACATATCTGTTTGATCGATCGTGCCAACTCGATCCTGTTCAGCGGCGACATGCTATTTGCCGGAACGATTGGACGGACTGATTTTCCCGGGGGAGACCGGGCGCTTATGGCCTCATCCTGCGCGAAACTCGCAGAGGTTAATCAGGATCTTCGCGTACTTCCCGGGCACGGTCCCGCCACCACTTTGGCAGCAGAAAAGGCGCAGCTCACGCACTGGTCGCGCGTTCTCTGTCCGCGGGAAGTGGCTCAGGATACTGCGCGTAGTGACGAATTGAGATTGCCATGAAGCTGATCGTCAATCAAAGCTTCAAGGTAACGCGGAACCTTCAGCATGAAGCAGTCGATGTAGTCATCGGGCAGGCAGAAGGTGCGCATCAGAACCGAGCCTTCAACCGCGTCAAGCAGGCGGGTAACCGACAGAGTGTCCTTAATCTGCCCCGCGCTCTTGAACTCCCACAAGCGTGTGCGAATCGCACCCAGGGGGGTAACGAAAATCTGGTTGTGAATCAGGGCGATCGTCGGATCGTTCGTTTCACCAGCCTCGACGAACAGGCGACGAACTGCCCGACGATTCGGCCCAAGGTACTCGCGAAGGCGGAATTCGGCCTCGTTCATCAAAATTTCCCGCGCGCTATTCCCGTGTGGGCCAGGGCAACGAACCAATCGCGCGAAGGCGTCCTTCAGGAGGGCATCGCGGGTTTCCCAGCGTGTGTAAATGCTGGATTTGCCCACTCCGGCAGCGCTGGCGACCTTGGTCAGGTTGAAAGCGGCCCAGCCGACCTCTCCGTAGAGCGTCAGGGCGCTTTCGATGATCTTGGTTTCGACCACTTCATCGCGTGGCCGACCAACTTTGGGCGCGTCTTGTCGAGGATTCGGCACGACTTGCACCTTTCTTTCATAGCTGCTGGTAAGCGCCATATTACTCGCACCTTGCGGGTTAATGCGTGCGCTTTTCGGGAGCTGAGAAAACTTGGGGAGTCTTCCCTGTATCTATCCGAAAACAACACTCAAGAGAGAAGGACACGATGAGTATCGTTGTCGCGTATAAGTACGCTGCAAACCCGCAGGATACAACCGTGGGTTCTGATGGTGTCGTTGACTGGTCGCGTGCGAAGGCCGCGGTGAGTGAATACGACCCCGTTGCCATTCAGGTGGCACGCACTGTCGCAGATGCTAAGGGCGAAGAGCTCGTTGGTATTTCCGTAGGAGACGCACTGGTGTCCTCCTCAATGGCAAAAAAGGCTGCTCTTTCGCGCGGATTCGACCGTGCGTTGGTCGTTGCCGATGATGCCGCTCGTGATCTGAACGCCACTGCGGTCGCAGCTGCGCTTGCCGCTCTGGTTCGCAAGGTTGAAGGCGCGAATATCCTCTTGACGGGCGACTCTTCCATTGACGAGTCCGCCAAGATGATGTCTGCTCTGGTCGCAGGTTACCTGGGATGGCCCTGTTTCCAGGAGGTTTCCGCGGTTGAGGCCAACGGAAATGGATGGACCATCACGCAGGCTACCGCCTCTGGTACACGTACGATCACGGTCGATGGCCCCGTTGTCGTTGCCGTGACAACAGATGCTGCGACCGTCAAGGTTCCCGGTATGAAGGATGTTCTGCAGGCAGGAAAGAAGCCGATGGACACCGTTGCTCTTGCAGATCTGGGTGTCGAGCCGATTTCTGTTGAGGTCACCGGCCGCCTGCGCCCGGTCGCTCAGGAACGTAAGAAGGAAATTCTCAGTGGTGACGACGCCGCTGTGAAACTGGTCGAGGCGCTGCGTAGCGCTGGTGTGCTCTGAGAAAGGACTTGGACAATGACTAACACATGGATCATTACGACATCGAATCAGATTGCATCCCTCGTCGAGGCCGCGCGTGCGATCGGTCCCGTAACCGTCATCGCTCTTGGCGACGAGGCCACCGGCATCGCTGGTGTTGACCGCGTTGTGGCCATCGGTCGTGGAAGCAATGCGCCTCTTGAGGCTTTTGCCCCCGCAGTGAACGCTGTGTTGGAAGGCGCTGGCGCAGATATCGTCTTCGCCGCGAACCGTCCCGTTGAGCGCGTCCTTGCCGGCGCTGTCGCAGCGCGCCTGGGCCTTCCCCTCATCAACGGTGCGCTCCGCGTTTCCGCTGGCGAGGCCGAAGTTTCGCGCTTTGGTGGCCTGACGCAGGAGACCATTTCCTTCCCCGGCGGCGCTGTTGTCGTCCTCGAAGGTGGAGCCCCCGTCGAAGGCGCAGAAGTTGCGCCCGAGGCCGGCTCGGAAGAACACTACGAGGCCAGCGTGAGCGCTGTGGAGCCCGCTGGTTCAGGTCCCGCCAATCTTGCTGCAGCGCGTCGTATCGTCGCAGCCGGTCGCGGCTTCAAGGCCGAGGAAGATCTGCAGATCGCCCGCGACCTGGCCGCAGCACTGGGCGCAGAGCTCGCCTGCTCCCGTCCCCTGGCTGAAGGAACCGCGTGGCTGTCCAAGGATCGCTATGTTGGTGTTTCCGGCATGCACGTTGCTCCGGATCTGTACCTTGCTGCCGGTATCTCCGGTCAGGTTCAGCACACCTCGGGTATGTCCGATTCGAAGGTCGTCGTTGCTGTCAATAGTGATGCCAATGCCCCGATCTTTGAGGTTGCTGACTACGGAATCGTGGGCGACCTCTACGATGTCCTGCCTGCGATTACCGCAGCACTTTCCTGAGGAAGAGTATGTCTGAAGAAGTAGAGGTTGATTTCGAGGTCATCGTCATCGGTGGAGGTGTAGCCGGTTGTGTTGCCGCCTACACTCTTGCCGGACAGGGACACGAGGTCCTTCTCATTGAGCGTGCGATGGAACCCGGTTCCAAGAATCTCTCGGGTGGTGTTTTCTACTGCCGAGTAATGGAACAGGTCTTCCCGGACTTCATTCATGAAGCTCCTGTAGAACGCCGAATCACACGTAATATCGTCAGCCTGCTCAATGAAAAGTCAGCGGTCAACATTGACTACTGGGATCAGCGTCTTGCTGAGCCCGCTAATGCAGTCACAGTGTTGCGCGCAAAGCTCGATTTGTGGCTGAGCGAGAAGTGCGAGGAGGCCGGTGTCACCGTGATGCCGGGTGTGAAGGTTGACTCCCTCATCATCGAAAACGGACAGGTTGTTGGTGTTCGTGCTGGGGAAGATGAGCTGCGCTCCCACGTTGTGGTTGCAGCAGATGGGGTGAACTCTTTCATTGCCCAGCAGGCGGGAATCCGCGCTAAAGAGCCGAAGAAACACCTTGCAGTGGGTGTGAAGTCGGTGATCGCTCTCCCCGAGAAGGTCCTTGAAGATCGCTTCAATGTGCGCGATAACTGCGGTGCAGCCTACGCAATGGTTGGGGATGCGACCCAGGGCGTTGCAGGTGGAGCGTTCATGTACACCAATAAAGATTCCGTCTCTATCGGTGTTGTCATGCGCCTTGATGACTTGGAAGCATCGGGCTTGTCCTCTTCGGATGTTCATGATCACCTGCTGACTCATCCGGCAATTGCTCCTCTGCTTGAGGATGGGGAATTGCTCGAATACGGGTGCCACCTGACCATCGAAGATGGGCCTCAGATGGTGACGCATGATCTCACCCGTCCCGGTTTGGTGATTATTGGTGATGCAGCTGGATTCACTCTTAATACTGGTTTGACCATTCGAGGGATGGATCTTGCTGCGGGATCTGCGCTCGCGGCTTCAACGGCGGTTCATTCTGCCCTCGAATCCGGTGATTTCTCTCAGGCAGCGATGGATCGCTACCTCAGTGAGTTGAAGTCTTCCTTCGTTGGGCAGGACATGCAGACCTATGCGAAGGCTCCCGCTTTCCTTGAGCGTCCTCGCATGTACAAGGACTACGGTCGCCTTGCTGCAGAGGTTTTCTACGGAGTCTTCAACCATGATCTTCGCCCGCGTCGCCACATCATGAAGGTTGCGATGGACGCGTTCAAGGCTTCTGGCCTGCGTTTGCGTGATCTCATTAGTGACGGCTTGGCCGGTATCAAGGCGTTGTGAGGCAGGAGGAACAATGAGCACATTGAAAATTGAGAGTGTTCCCGCCCGTCTTTCGCGTAACACTTACAACCTTGACGAGGAAGAATCTCATATCGAGGTCAACCAGGAGCGCGCTCGTGCCACCGGTGCCGGCAAGCTCTTGGAGCGAATCTGCCCGGCACATGTCTACTCGGTAGAAGAGGATGGGACCGTTGGAGTGGAATATGCCGCATGCCTAGAATGCGGTACCTGCTTGGCTATTGCCCCTGAAGGTGTTTTGAAGTGGCACTATCCCAGGAGCGGTTTCGGGATCATGTTCCGAGAAGGCTAAGGGCTTCTCCGTTTGAAGTGGTGGG